>CASPLG010000058.1 GCA_949422855.1 uncultured Eubacteriales bacterium
GCTGCTTACTGTGACGAATTAACGCTTTTTACCGAAGATTTTTTTGCCATGCTTTTGTCCCGCCTTTCTATGCCGAATGCGAAACTTTTAGGCACGACCAATCCTGATTCCCCATCGCACTGGCTGATGAAAAAATATATTTCCCGGAAAAATGATCTAGATTTGAAAATCTGGAATTTTCTATTGGATGACAACGATACAATCCCCAGAGACACCATAAAAGCCATGAAAAACGAGTATACAGGTGTTTTTTACGATAGATTTATTCTGGGTAAATGGGTGTCGGCTGAGGGCGTTATTTACACGAAATTTGCCAACGAAAAAGAAAAGTACATAGTGGGAAAAGTTCCGAAATACGACATACAAAATGTTTTCATCGGGATTGACTATGGGGCAAGTAAGTCGAAAACAGCATTTATTGCAGCCGGCATAACTCAGGGATTTAAGGACGTATATGTATTGAAGGAAAAGACGCTGCAAGGTGTAAACAGCCCCGAAAAATTGTATGAAATTTTTTTTGATTTCTACGAGCAAACCGAGAGAGAATACGGGGCTATAACGTCTTGTTTCGCTGACTGGGGCGGATTGGGACAAATCCAAACTAAGGGCTTACAGAGCTATTTTATAAGAAAAAACAAATTTGCAAGAATAAAAGACTGCATAAAATACAGGATTATCGAGCGAATTAACCTTATCTGCCGTTTGATGGGTGCAGATAGATTTTTTATCTGTGAAAGCTGTAAAGAGACTATCGAGGCTTTGGCTAATGCCGTCTGGGAGGAAAATAAGGAAGATGTGAGGCTTGACAACGGAATGGTTAATATTGATGTCTTGGATGCCATGGAGTATGCACTTTCAATCTCGATAAATTCCCTCACAAATTCCTTCAATTGCCCTAAAAAGGTGGATTATTTACCGATTTTGTGATATAATTTCAACCAAGGTGGTGCAGTGATTGGAAACAGCGAAGATAGGAAAAATAAAAAAAGAAATTATAAAGATTTTAGGACTGGATTTGGAGTATGATACTCCCATTTACATAGGAGAATCCAATTATCACCACATGCTGGAAAAGCACAAACAGGATTTCATAAGATTTGGTATGCATATCGACAATATTCTTTCCAATCCTGATTTTGTTGGAATTAATCCGTTAGACAATTCTCTTGAATACATTAAGGAATATAAAATTGAGAACGAATATATAAAAGTGGCAGTAAGGGTTTCTGGAAGAGGGCACTATTTTGTGAAAAGTATGTATTCTATACCAGAGTACAGGGTGAAAAAATTTTTACATATAGGAAGATTGAAAAAATTGACTAATCCGCCTTAATTGTGTATAATAATATTAGAGGGGGTATAGTGGACGGAAGCGGAGCCGTCGCCCGTGTGTCGCTCACACGTTCGGAGAAGCAGTGGAACCTACCTGCCTAACCCCTCAAAGTCGCCATAAAAGGCGGCTTTTTTGACGTATATAAAGAGCTAAGGAAAGATTTGAATGGACAAAATAATTATCAAAAACGCCGTAAAATGCAATAGTTGCGGCGAAGCAATAGAGAGTAAATATGAACATGATTTTAAAAGATGCAAATGTGGAAGAATATCAATAGACGGTGGAAAAGAGTATTTAAAGCGTATCTGTGTAGGCAATCAGGCTGAGTACAAGGAATTATCTGAAATAAAAACAATAGATGAAATCATTGAAGGGAAAGAGACATGCGGGTATCTTGATGATGATGGCACGTTAGTCCTTCCCGCTGATGATGAGACTAGATATGATGATTGGAGTTAGAACCGCCGTAAGATGTGGTTCTTTTTTATATCTGCAGAAAAGGGAGTGAAAAAGTGAATTTAAATGATTTTTTTAAAGGGATCGGCTATGACATATCGTATACGAACTGCGAATTTAGGGCGATAGACGGATACCTTGATTGGTACAAAGGATTTGTTGACAGCTTTCATAGGTATTACGTGTACAACGGCGAAAAACAAGTAACAAAAAATAGATTCAGCCTGGGACTACCAAAGAGAATTTGTGAAAATTTTGCGGATTTACTAATGAATGAGAAGGTAAAAATCACGCTGGGGACTGACGAGCACACAAAAATACTGGATGAAATCCTGCAGGCAAATAATTTTTTCGTAAAGGCGAATCAAGGTATAGAAAAAACGTTTGCTGCCGGCACAGGCTGCTTTCTATTATCTTTGGACAAGGATAAAAAGATAAAGATTCAGTTTGTGAGTGCCGGAAATATCTACCCGCTGACGTTTGAAAGTGATGGAATTTATGAATGTGCTTTTGCAAATAAAAAAATGCGATTCAATAAAATCACAAAAAAGTCGGAGCAAATTTTAGATTTACAGGTACACACACTGAACGAATTTGACAATTACACCATAAGAAATTTTAGATTTATTGACGGCGGAAATGGAGACCTAACGCAAGTAGAGGTTGACGACATCCTCCCTATTTTTGAAACTAATAGCGATTATCGTTGGTTTATGCCGATAAAGCCCAATATTATCAACAATTTCGATTTAAATTCACCGTTTGGAATCCCGATATATGCGAACAGTCTAGACGTAATTAAAGCTGCCGACCTAACCTATGACAGCTTTGTCAATGAAATACAAAATGGTAGAAAACGACTTTTCGTAACACAAGAGGCAATGAAAGTCGGCGGTGACGGATGCTTTAAAAATGCGTTTGACCCGCAAGACGTGGTTTTTTACATTTTGGACGGAAACTTCAATGATAACAAGGCAAATTACGTGCAAGAGGTCAACGGTCAGCTAAGGGTAGATGACCTCACGCAGGCTATAAAAACACATCTAACGCTTCTCTCAATAAAACTTGGGCTAGATTCTGATTATTTCAGCTTTGAAAAGGGGGTTACGACAAAAACGGCAACTGAGGTTATCAGCGAAAATAACAAAACTTTTAGAACCCTAAAAAAGCACGAGCAAGTTTTAGATAACGCTATAAGAGAAATGATTCAGTCAATTGTTAAAATCGGTAACCAATATGGACTATTTAATATAAATGACGAGGTTATTAATATTGATTTTGACGATAGCATCATAGAGAGCAAAGACCAGGAAAGGCTGCAAGACCGTCAGGATATTGCGATTGACGCACAGGGTCTAGTCGAATACCGCATGAAGTGGTACGGTGAGGATGAACAAACAGCGAGTGCCAAAATCAACAACATCAAAGGTCAAAATAACAGCAACACATCGCTTGAATTTTTGGACGGTGAGATAAATTGATAGACAAAACAAACTATTTGTTCTATGCGACAAACAGATTAATTGAGCTCTATGACGATTTAGTACAGTATGCACTAGATGACATTGTAGCAAGAATTTTGAAAAATAAGGTCATCACAGGGACGGCTGAATATGAAATTTGGAAGCTCCAACAAATGGGCTTGCACCTTGATAAAATTATTGAGTACATAAAGAAAACGACAAAATACAGCGATTCAGAGATAGAACACATATTTAAAACCGCAGGAATTGGCTACTATAAATCAGTCGCAAGAATCGCTGTTGATTATGGACACAGCAAACCGTTAAGCCTCCAAACTTCGGAGCGTATGAAAAATATTTTGGAATACTACATAAAATCCACAAAAGGAACGGTTTACAATTTGACCAGGACGACAGCAAAATCAAGTCAAAAGCTACTAATTGATAAGCTTGACCAAGTGCATTTTAGGGTTGCAAGCGGGATACAAAGCCATACAGCTGCAATATCAGAGGCAGTTGATGAAATCAGCAGGAGCAGTTTGAAAGTCGAATACCCAAGCGGTCACACTGACAATGTAGACGTTGCTGTAAGACGTGCCGTTGTGACAGGCGTAAATAAATGTTATTCAGATTTAAACTTGACCAGAGCACAAGAAAATGGCTACGACTATGTTTTGGTTTCAAGTCATTTAGGAGCACGACATATTGAAAATCCCAGTCCCGAATATGCGTCACATGATTTGTGGCAGGGAAAGGTCTACAGGGTGAATTGGGACACAGTTCCGATAGCAAACAACAAAGATTTAGGAGGTATGAAAAATGGCAGATTTACCGGAGCCAATCAGCAGAGAGGACAAATTACTTCACAATATCGCTGATAAAACCCCGAATATTGATGATTTGGTGCCAATCAGCCGTGAAGAAAAATATCTGAAATATATTGCCATGAACGGCACAGCAGGAGGTAGCGGAAGCGGAGAATCAGTTAAAGTAGTACAAGAGACAGGCACAAGCACAACAAGCGTTATGAGCCAAAATGCCGTGAGCGAAGAATTTAAGAAACTTGGGACTAACGAGGTTACATCGGTTAATGGCAAAAAAGGAAATGTAGTAGTCACAGCCGATGATGTAGATACATATACAAAGTCTCAAATAGATAGTAAGATGCCTGCTATTGTACAAACCACAGGTACTCTTACCGATTTTGTAATGTCACAAAACGCAGTAACGAATGCGCTTGATTTGAAGGTGGATAAAATTGAGGGAAAAGGTTTGTCTACAGAGGATTTCACGACTGCTGATAAAGAAAAACTTGAAAATACCGTTATTAACAATGCAACAAATGAAGAAAGTATGGCGTTAGGAATCGGTTCAAGCGTACCGGGCAGCATCACTATTGACGGAGAGCATGATATAGCACAATCAATTGCAATAGGGTACAATTCTAGGGTTCTAAGACCTGATGATGAAAAATTCCTTTCAAGTTGGGGTTCAATCGCAATAGGAGTTAACTCAACCGCTGCGAACGATGAAGGCAATGTAGCAATTGGCACCGGTTCAAATGTAGATGGCAGCGGTAGTATAGCAATAGGGCATCATGCTGCTGTGACAGGAATAAATGATAACCATATAGTTGATAGTGATATTGCAATAGGGCTTTTATCGAAGGCATCAAATGTAGATAGTGTTGCACTGGGAGCAAATGCTAAAGCAACAGGTAAAAGCAGCGTTGCGATAGGCTGCTACAGTGCAGCGGAAGAAGAAAATGTAGTATCTGTAGGGTCATTAAGTTATACAAGACGAATAGTAAATTTAACAGACCCCCAAAACCCCCAAGATGCAGCGACTAAAAACTATGTAGACACACGAATTAACCCCACTATTTTGTACAGTAATGATAGCGGAACGACCGAAACCATTACATTAAGTCAGCCATACACTGATTTCTCAAGGATAGGTGTATATGCTTTGGGACAATATGATGCAGCTATGGATTCTACATATGGCGAGATATATACCTCTCTGGAGTACATGACGCTAGCTTGTGTCAGTGGCGAAAAGGACGCTGACGGAGCATATAACTGTACTGTTTGGCGAACCGCAAAAATAAAATTCTCGGAAAACACTATTACTTTTGTAACAAACTGTGCAAGCTCATTTGTTAAGGGGGATGTTGGATATAAAATAGGTACAGATGATGGACTAAAAATAACACGTGTTGTCGGGTATAAATGATGGAGAAATATAAAGATTTTGTTCAGAGCACAGGATACGGCACAGGTGCAGGGCTTTGCGGTTGGAACTGCCGCCATAATATAATCCCGTTTGACCCCCAAACAATGAAAAACAATCTAAAACAGTATGGCATGAAAGAAAATAAACAGATGTACGAGGATCACCAAAAGCAGAGATATTTTGAGCGGACTATACGAAGTTACAAGAGGAAAGAAAACACAGCAAAAAAGGCAATGGAGGAAGCTGGGGATGAAGAAGTTCGGGATATTGCAAAAGAAAAATACCTAAAAAACAGAAAACTCAGGCTAAAATGGACAAAAGCATACAAAAATTTCAGTGAGAAAAATAATTTAAGAACTCAGCCGGAGAGATTGAAAATCTAGGCTGTTTTTTCGTATTTTGAGGAACTGGATAAGCTCGTAAAAACAGTTAAAAAGCGGATCTACACGCTATAAATGCAGAAAAATAGTG
>CASPLG010000059.1 GCA_949422855.1 uncultured Eubacteriales bacterium
AAATTTTTAAAGGCGGTAATCGTTACAATTTTTTAGCTTGGGTGCATTTTTAGAAAAGTGGGTGCAAATTTGTAACGATTTATAAATTCGACAACGTTCTTTATGCCACTAATTAAAAAATAATTTTAAAATTCTTAAATTTTAATTTTCCTATCTTTTCTAGATTACCAATAAAATGACAGCTAGGAGTGTACTCGCACTTTA
Source organism: uncultured Eubacteriales bacterium (assembly GCA_949422855.1). Lineage (GTDB taxonomy): Bacteria > Bacillota > Clostridia > Oscillospirales > Acutalibacteraceae > CASPLG01. Next base: position 205 of record CASPLG010000059.1, read on the forward strand.
AATTTGTAAAAGGTAAGTTTAAATGTGTATAATTGTTAAATTTAATCTAAATATCTTATTAAATACATTGAAGTAGAGCTCTTAAGCAGTACACCACTATCTAATTTATCCTGAGAATATGTTTTTAAAAGATCTCGTTTTGTTTTAACTCCACTATCAATCAATATATTATCAATATAAAATTGTATGTCATAAGTTGACAATTGATCATCGTTTTTTAGTACTTTCATTCCAACTGTATGAGATTCTCCCCTTATAAATCTATGAGAATCTGGATTATTAAAATCAATGCTTAAATTTTTGCAAACTTTTTCCACTGTTTTGATAGACGAAATATTCTCATCATCTATCCAAAATTCAAAGGATATATTACTATTTACTCGCCATATCTTTGACATTGCATTAGATACTGCTAAATATGCATATCCATTTCCTCGAAAATTTTTTCCTATCCAGTAAGATACACTTAATTGATTCTCATCGCTGCCTTTTCCAATCAATATCTGACCTACAATATCATTACTACAGTTTTTAATTGTTAGACTAAGTTCATTTTCGCTTGTAGTCAAAAGTTCATCAACATCAGCTACCTCTGCTCCATATCCCAAATAACGAGCAAATTCTTTTCCTTCGCCAATAATCATGTTTTTTAATATTTCTTTATCTGCTTCATCTGTTTTATTAACAATAATTCCCTCGGAATCTTTTTCCTCAAAGCAACATGAATATTGTTCACATATAGACAGAGCTTGACAATTTCCAAATTGAAAACAGCTTAAAAGTATTCCGCAACCCATAAGAGACACAATTATATTTTTTATTCTCATTTTTAAACCCCTTTATTAATAGCATAACATTTTATTTTAATTATAACATACAGCGCAATTAAAATCAATATATCTTTAAAGCAAGCATAATCAAAAAAATAATTCTATTTCCAAGCAGCAGCTGTGCTTAAAAGATAGGCTTAAATTAATTATTTTTATTATCTATATTGATCCAAATTCAAAGGTATTTCTTGACCGTTTTTAAACACAAAAGCCGCCTTGGTATAAGACTTCACAACAATTTTGTCTACCACGCTCGTGAAGAGTTTTTCATCAAAGGTATCGATCAAATTTTCCCTCGCTGATATCTCATTTAAAAAATTTCCCATTAATAGGCTCCCAGCTTTTTTGCTTTTTAGTTTAGTATCAATTTTCTCGATTTTTTGTTTTAATTCTTCATATTCATCAGATAATGTGTTATAATGCTCCTTGTATTCGTGTTGATTCAAAGTTTCAGTGGCGTTTTTGTCTATTTAATTTTGGATCTTTGTATAGAGAAGCCGACTTTCACCACAAGGTCTGGCTTTTTCTGTTTCCAGGGATTCGGTATCATCGATTTTTTTTATAAATTTTCTGGAGTTTTCGATTATCTCATCTCTGTTTTTAAGCAGCCTATTAAAGCTGCGGGTAAACATTTTTTCAATGCTTTCTTTATAAATAAGCGGTGCCCCGCACTTTACTCCCTTTTTTAGACCGGTCTTGCATTGCCACTTGAGCTTTCTGTATTTACTATTTGAGCGAAATGTTCTCGGCCCGTAAAACTCGCCACACTGTCCACAGACAATCTTACTTGAAAACACGCTGTTTCCACTGTGTGAGCCTTTCAGTCTTTTTCTTTTCTCAATCTCAGCTTGGACTAAATCGAATATTTCAGACGAGATGATTGCCTCATGACTGTCCTTTACGTGGTACATCGGGACTTCGCCCTCATTTCGCTTTGTCTTTTTAGTTAAATAGTCCACAACAAACGTTTTCTGAAGGATGGCCTCTCCTTTGTATTTTTCGTTTGTAAGAATACTCATTATAGTCGTATCACTCCAGTTTTTCTTGCCCATTGGACTTAAGATTCCTCGCTCCTTGAGGATCTTACCTATACCACACGAAGTTTTGCCGTCAAGAAAAAGTTTATAAATCAGTTTTATAGTCTTCGCTTCTTCAGGTACAATCTTAGGCAAACCATCTTCGCCTTTTTTGTAGCCCAGAAAATTGCCATAAGGTATTAAAACCCTGCCTTCTGCGAACCGTTTTCTGTATCCCCATGTTACATTTTCGCTTATTGATCTTGATTCTTCTTGTGCAGGTGAGCTCATAATCGTAAGCAAAAGTTCTCCTTTAGCGTCCAACGTGTATATGTTCTCTTTCTCAAAGTAGACTTCTATGCCTTTTTCCTTGAGATTCCTGACTGTTGTCAGCGTATCTACTGTGTTTCTCGCAAACCTTGATACTGACTTCGTAATTATTAGATCAATTTTACCGTTCATTGCGTCTTCGATCATTTCCCTAAAGCCATCTCTGTTTTTGGTATTAACAGCTGAGATTCCTTCGTCTGTATAAACTTTTACAAAATCCCAACTCGCATTTGAATAGATGTAGTTTGTATAGTACCTTACTTGCATTTCATAGCTTGTGATTTGTTCTGCCTTGTCTGTTGATACCCTAGCATACGCCGCTACTCTTTTCCTTTTTGCTTCAGATTTTGGAACAGCTGAGTAATAATCGAGCGTTGCAGGGATAACCATTACGTTTTTTGCAGTATTCAATTTTACTTTCCTTTCTTTAAAAAATTAATGGCACGTTCTCGTGCCACTTGCCTTTTTTCTTCAGTCCAGCTCTCGCTTCGAGATTTATGCTGCCACTTTAAGGTAACCTCATTCCCATCATGAAATACAAAAGTCAAAAGCCCGTTCTCCGGTACAATAATCTGTTTGATTTTTTCATTAAATAGATTCTCTTTAAAATCATTAATGCCTAGAGCCTCACAAGCTTTAGACATTAATATAAGTAAACACTTTATTACAATTTGTTAAATCAAATTCCATTACGAATCTATGTTTCAGCAAAATTTCTAATTAATACTTAGCCGTAGCTGTACTAAGATCAAAATTATCGATTGATACACCATTTATTCTTTCAATTCCTTCAGCTTTTAGACTTTTCAAAAATTTCGCTACTTTTGAGGAAGCTACCTTTATAAACCTATTCGTACTTTTCGGTTTGTCTTGTTGTTGGTTAGGACAATCGTCAATTTTAATATATTCTCCCCACCATTTCTGTTCTTCTTGGGTATATTCACGTGCATCGCCTGAATAATTAAACTCATATCCACCGCTAACTGTCTTACATTTCACATCTTCCGAGTTAAAAATTTTTTTATTTAGAGCCATATAAAACATCCTTTCTTTATTATTATATCATCTAATTGCAATAGACGATATATTCATTATACATAATAAGTAAAATGCAATTAAAATTTAGTAAAATAAACATTATATTTATAAATTTTGTTGTATAATTAATGTTATACCTCGTATTAGTTCTCTGTCAGAACTTATACTTTGTATTCTTTCTCTTTAAAAATAGACATCTATTCCTAAATTTTTTAAATCTCTTGTTATCGTCAGAGTATCGAGAGTGTTTCTTGCAAACCTTGATATGGATTTTGTAATTATCATATCAATTTTACCGAGTTTACAATCATTAATTAATCTCTCAAAATCAGGTCTTGCACTTTTAGTTCCGGTATAAGCTTTGTCCGAGTACACTCCGACATATTCCCAGCCGGGATGGTGTGTTGGATGTGCAGACAAAAAGTTGGACCTAAATTCGAGTTTAAGGCACTACTTTGCACAGGGCAATTTTAATCTTTTGATTATCGTTTAGATGAAAGTAAGTCATTGTGAAGAATATCGCATCCGCACATTTAAACTTGGCAATGGACAACATTTGTACAAAAAGGAATACCAATTGACATACAATATTCTAATGGACTTTTATACCACAGCTTTTTCTTGATTCTTTGTTTTCTGAACCAGTGCAGATATTTATCCAGACCATCAATAAACTCAGAGATAGTCACATTTTTCCAATCACAACCATAGAACATTGCATTCTTTATTAACCCGAAGAAACCTTCGCATGCAGAATTATCCGGAGAACATCCCTTTTTAGACATAGACCTCGTTAATCCATATTGTTCCATCCTGCTTATCCAGCCCTGCCAACGGTAGTGTGAACCTCGGTCAGAATGAACGATAGGATGCTCCCCTTTGCGAAGCGTCATAACTGCTTCATCAAGCATTGTGTTTGCCATCTTAGCATTGGGGGAAGTTCCGATTTTCCAGCTTACAGGCATACCGCCAAAACAATCTATTACTGGAGAAAGGTAAACTTTTCCGGCAGGGATTGCAAACTCAGTTATATCTGTTAACCATTTCTCATTTGGCTCATCTGCATTAAAATTACGGTTTATCACATTTGAAACAGAAGGGGAGATTTCTCCCTTGTACGAATTAAACTTTGCTGATTTTTTTTGATAAACAGCAAGATTCTCCTCGTACATAATGCGACGTATCCTCTTCTCGGAAAGGCAAATTCCTTGTCTTTTCAGTACGGCGTGAATTCGACGGTATCCATATTCTTTGTGATATTCAAAGAAGATTGTTTTTATGAGCTCACGGAAACGGACATCTTTATCCGGCTTGCAAATTGCGTTTCGCTGGTAGCAATAGCTACTTTTGGAAAGGCCAAATAACACAAGAAGCCTTTTAAGGCGATATTTTGGTCTTAGGGCACCAATCACTGTCACCTTTTGTCGATCGTTCATCGTCTTTAGACTGATGCCCGCCACTTTTTTTAACAGTTTAGATGCCATTACAAGTGCGTCCCTTTCCATTTGAAGGTAATGAATTTGCTCAAACGGTGCATTTCGTTCTTTCTCAAGTTCGGCTTTTTCTTTCCTTAAGCTTTGTATGATGGAATCGCTATCATAGCTTGTCTCAGGTTTCCGTATAACTTTGTCACTCCCCTTGTTAAGCAGTATTGCGGCAGCTTCCTTTACACGTCTTCTAGACAGATTGTGTCTTACGGCTGCTTTGTTCAAAGAAAGCTTGCCGCTACAAAATTCAACTGCTGCTTCCACTGCATCATTTGCTATATATTTTAACATTTCTTCATCTGATTTACTATGCACCATTTTCGATTTTTGTCCTTCGGTCATAACCCATTTCCTCAAAGTACTGATAGAAGGATATCCTAGTATGGCTACCGTTGCTTTGATCCCTTTTCCATACTTATGATAGATAGTCAATGCTTTATCGATCTGACTCTGATTATATGTAGCATTTTCAGTTCGTCTGCGTCTTTTGTCGGTTACAGCCCCCGTTCTTTCATACTCAGCTACCCAATTGTAGAGCATACGTCGGCACTTGGGATATCCTAACTTTTTAACCGTTTTTGTTATACTACCTATTTTCTTATATGGCTTTATTGCTTTTATTTTCTCTTTTGGGCTATAGTTCATATGTTTACCTACTCCTTGACTTTTTTCATATTTTCAAGTCCAGGTTTTCGTCCGCATTCCCT
>CASPLG010000060.1 GCA_949422855.1 uncultured Eubacteriales bacterium
CAATCAAACGAATAAATGAATCAGGTGGCGTGGCGTTTAAAGTTACAAGTTTACAAGAAGTAAAAAATATATTGAAAGGAGTGATGCTGGAGGAGTAGATAACAAAGGTCAAAGTTACAAGGTGCAAAGTTACAAAAATACAAATTACAAAATGCAGATAAATTTTAAATTGTAATTTGGAGGGTAAATTTATGCCTATAAAAAATAAAAACAGTTATATTCGTTGCAAATGGTGCCGGTTTGTACGAGAGGATGCGAGTATAAGTGACTTTGATTGGATAGGATATGAATGTGGCAATCCTGAAAGCGAATATTATAAATCATTGCTGAATGTAGATCCACAAGGGAACAAATTAACTAATTTAACTTGGTCCGGATGTCGTTTTGGAGAAAGGAGATATTCTTATTGCTGCACCACCGATACCATAACCGGACCAAATACAAATGCTTCACATAGTTTTTCATTGAGTACTTCCATTCGTCTTTCGCCAATTAAATAAGCAATTTTTTATAAATATTATCCGATACAGGATAATCAATTTCAGACAGAGCGTTTTTCTTATAAATAAGTTTCACTTTTTCAGCAAAAATATTTAAATGCTTTATCAAAATATTACCCGCATAAAATTGCACTTTAGCGTGTCTGTCACTAAACTCTGTTGGATGATTATTGATATAATCTTGTACCATATCAAAAAACTCACTTTTTCCCTTTTTCTCTTCAGTTCCGCACAGTATATAGCAATCGCTTTGAACTTGCCAGCATATCCCACTTGCCATTTCGCCTACTGTAACTAAATCAAAACGAGCTAAAGTTTCAAAAATCTTTGATAAATACTCATCTAAGTAATAACCTTTTTTTCCGAGATCTGACTTTAGTTCCGCACATAGTTTCCAAAAATCGCTTACATCCCTCGTGATACTCTCGCAGCCTGGTCCGTTAAACACTACTTTCACGCTTTCAAAAATGTTCATTGTAAAACCCCTTAATATAACTATTCGGTTTTCAAAATTCAAAAACGTGCATAAAGGTATGGCACATCTGCCTTCATCCCTTACACACGTTTAAATCACCGATTGTGTAACTACACAAAATAATGTATAATTAAAGAGTCAAGGTGTCGTTTTTACGATTGTGGAGGGTAGGTCGTTTACCTTTTGCAGGTTTGAAGTGTTCCTGCACTTCAAGCTGCCATGACATTTTTGTTATTTCAAATTCCGTGAGTTTATATAAACTCTTACATTAAAATAAATCAAGTTGTTTTTTCAAATAAAATAAAAAATGGAGTATACCACAGTTTTTTCGGCTGTTTTATACTCCGTTTTATTTATATTAAATCATTTGAAAAGATTTTAGCTAATATAAAATTATACATAATTGAATCAGATAAGTTGTTACTATAGCTCTTTTGAAAGTACTTTTGCTTTTTCCTCGTTTGAAACCATGCCTTTGTACTTAAGCCCATATAATTCAGAAAATCTTTTAATAGTATATTCCCCAGCAGCAAATTGTTCTTTTGTTGGGGCCGCACCTTGGAATATAAAATATAAATCTTTACTAGAAAGCTCTCCTTCCTGAATGTATCCATAAAATCGATCAAGGAGGTTTCTAATAGCACCTGACATACTATGCCAATACAGTGGTGAACCTATAACAATAATTTGTGACTTTTTTATTTTTTCAACCACCTCACTAAACTGGTCATCAGGATAATTCTGGCCGTATGAATAAATCTTATAATCTACTAAGTTTAGTGTTTCATAAGATTTTGAACCTAATAAAATCTTTGCAAGAAAAACAGTATTTCCGTCTTTATTCGGACTACCGTTAATAAATAAAATTTTCATTTTAACCCTCTCCTTTTTGAGTAATTTTAAATTTATTATACATCTAATTCAGGGCTTAATTCCATTTTTGCGTAACTTGCAGTTAGCTTCGGATTGGGGACATAATACCTCTTATTTTTATTAATATTTGAAATTTTGCTCATTTCATTGGCTGTTAATTCAAAGTCAAATACAGCAATATTATCTTTGATATGCTGCGGATTCTTACTCCCCGGAATAACAATATTTTCTGACTGAACGTGCCACCTTAGAATAATTTGAGCATTTGATTTACCATACTTTTTTGCAAGTTCAGTAAATATAGGCTCTTCAATTAAAGTATTATCACCATGTCCGAGCGGATACCAAGCCTGGATATAAAATATTATCCTTCTTAATCCTCTCTCTAAGTTCGTTTTGAGGATAGTAGGGATGAGCTTCCACTTGAATAACAGTGGGTTTAATTTCGCAAATTTTGAGTATTTCTTCAAATGGCTCACCTTCAAAGTTAGAAAGTCCAATTGATTTTACTTTTCCTTCTTTAACTGCTTTTTCCATGGTTTTATAACCATCTAAATAGTTCCCTGCAGGCTGATGGAGGAGAAGTAAGTCAACATAGTCTACTCCTAAGTCTTTCAAGCATTTCATCAACGGCAGATTCCTTTTCATAAACAGTCGGCCATAATTTTGACTCTAGGAAAATTTCTTCTCTTGGTACTCCGCTTTTTTTAATTCCTCTTCCTACTGCTCTCTCATTCATATAAGCGTTTGCAGTGTCAATAAGTCTATATCCATTTGTTAATGCACTATATACCGATTCTTCCGCATCTTTAGGTTGTAATCTGAACGTCCCCAGACTTAATTTGGGCATTTTTACTCTATTGTTTAATGTAACGTATTCCATAATATTTATCCTCCTTTTGAAATAACAGCAATTATTAATTATTATTTTAAAAATTCAGTCTATTATAAATATTTATTAAAAAACTCCTTGAGTTTTAACACAGCTTGGTTTACATATTCAGGCTTCCAGTAAGTTTCAATGTGGGTTGCTCCTTTAATCAAGAATAACTCTTTATTTTTAGTACCAGCGGCTGCTGCGAATACTTTTTCCGTCATATAAAATGTATCGGCAATACTTCCGGCGATCATTAAAAGAGGTTGATTTATAAGGTCAGCGTTGTCAGCTGCATCAAAGTTCATGAGTTCCAAAAAGCTGCTTACGGTATAGCGAAAAGTTGATTTTGGATGTTTGTGAGTTTTTCCGTAATAATAGTATCCATCCTTATAAAGATCATAAGGTAATTTTTGGGCTTCTTCCTCGGGCATATCGCACATATCCGGTGTATAAAGAACTTCTTTACCCGAAGCTTCGAGTTCCCTTGCTCCGGATGCTTCAATCAGTCTTTCCTGAATTGTCGCAGTTTGGCTATCCAAAAAACCATTTCTTCTAACTACACCTGTGTTGAACATTGAAAGTGTTGCCACTGCTTTAAAGCGTTTATCGGTCTGAACGGCTTTAATAGTGTAACCGCCGCCGCCACAAATTCCGAGTATTCCGATACGTTCTGAATCTACACCGGGGTAATGTACAATAATATCAGCCATACGATGTATATCTTCAATTCTATTGGCCGGTTTATCTGTGTTTCTCGGCTCGCCTTCACTTGAACCTTGATATGAAGCGTCCGCCACTATGGAAATATAGCCATTTTCCGCCAAACGCTGAGCATAAAGACCTGCCACTTGTTCTTTTACTCCGCCATTAGGGTGTGCCACACATACTGCAGGATACTTCTTATCGCTACTTTCGTTGTATCCTGCCGGAGTGTAAACATTTGCAGCAATCTTTAAGCCTTTTATGTTATATGGAATTGGATGAATATTTACCCGTCCTTGTTTATTTTCCTCAATTGCTTCTTCATACACTAATCCATATAAATTATTATTGTGAGTATTTTCCGCTTTAATTTGCTCAACAGTTTTAAATTCAAAAATGTTTTTCATAATAATTTACCTCCAAACTTACTCAGTTTTATGTATATAATAAATAAATTGGGACTGCGTTAGAAGTCTCAATTTGTTTACTGGACTATACCTTAAGGTTATAACTAAAATTTATTTAAGCGATTACAATATCTTTTATTGCATATAAAAGACGTTTTACTGTTTGTGATGGCTTAGGGGAGTGAAGTATACCAAAAGGAATATTATAATCCCAATCCACCGGTATGATTTTTAAAAGGGGATGTACATTCTCCCAATTATTAACGACCATTAAGATGTTATTACTATTTTCACACTGATTAAATACTTTCACGTCATAGAAGTCAAAATCCACCAAATTGATTTGGGGGTGGCTCGTATATAAATAGTCTCGCAGATTATCTACATAGCTGCTCATCCTCGGTGCATCATCATAAATGTTTCGTTATATAGATCACTAATTTTAAGTCGTTCTCTACTTGCTAATCTGTGATTAACAGAAACCGCACAGCAAATGGGAGTCTTTAATAGCTCCAATCCCTCGCACTTTCGTAACTTAAGCATTGTATCATCAAAAATGCCAATTACAATATCAATATTTTTTCCAAGGCTTCTAAGTATTTCCTTTGCATTTTCCAAAGTATTTTCAAAAGCAACAAGCTGAAACTTAATATCTGGGCAACGCCTATGAATTTCAGGCCATAACCTAACCAAAACTTTTGACGGAGTCATAGGAGATGTGCCTATATAAATAATATTTATGTCGTTTGCCATTGCAGTTTGCACCCCTGCTATGGAGTCATTGCAATACTGAATAATTGTATTTAGCATCTTTATAAAGAGACTCTCCTGCTTTAGTTAAAGTTAATCCCCGATGCGTTCGTTTAAAAAGCTGAACTCTTAAATTTGATTCTAAAATATTAATTTGTTTAATTACTGCAGTAGTAGTAATATAGGCACTTTCTGCTGCTTTAGTAAAGCTCCCAGCGTCTGCCACACGAATAAATGTTTCCAGTTGGGGATTATATATAACAATCAGCTCCTTCCCAACTTTTTAACTTTATGGTTATAGTATTTTATTGTATTATATTTTGAAAAATTTATAAACTTAATTTCAGCGAACCAAAATAAAAAATGACAAGCTAAACTATAAAGTTCTACATTTTTAAAATTATTTACATAAGGAATTCTGTCGAATTTATAAATCGTTACAAATGTGAACCCCAGCGAGGAAATTTGCACCCCAGTCTAAAATTTTGCATCCCAAGCTAAAAAATTGTAATGATTACTCTGAAAATTCAAGAGTAATCGTTACATAAAAAATACATTGTATCTAAAACAATCTATCTGAATGGCGGAGGCTTGAGATTTAGATACAATGAACTCCCCAGTATTACTAGGCTTACAAGCATCTACTTTAAAAGTCTGCCTTATATTTCGCATTTTTTAAATATTTACTTGTCTTTACTACTATTATATCATGCACCCATATTTTTTACAAGGGTGCATTTTTAGAAACCGAAGAACTATAATCGTTACAGCAGGAGGAGCAATCGTTACACATTTGCACCCATATTTTAAGTAATGAAAATAAAGACCCATCAATTAAAATATTGACGAATCTTGTTATTTTAATTTGTGAGGCATTTTTACCAAGTTTACCCAATCAGAACTACCACCAATAATCTTTCATTGATGTGGCTGTTTCTGTTTGAGGGTCTTTCATGGCATCATTCTTTTCCATGATGGATATGTGAATTAACACTACTA
>CASPLG010000061.1 GCA_949422855.1 uncultured Eubacteriales bacterium
GATAAAAGACATGAACTATTGAATGAAAAAGGCAAGGAGAAAATATATGATGATATTATAAATTGGATAGAAACCTATTAAATACAAACATAATGATTATTTTTGGAAACGTGAAAGCGTTTCTTTTTTTATTTAAAAGGAGGAAATTAAATGAATATATACGGTATTAAGGACTCGGCAAATGTGACGACAAAGAAAAAATCTGATGGAAGTGTTTTTCTGTATGCTGACTATGCTACTACGTCTACAAATGAATGGAAAGCTTCAAATGTTTATGCAAAGTCAAAAGACGTAAATGCTATAAGGTGGGATTACGGAAGGGAAGGAACATTAAAACTTGAATTTGAGATATTCGATTTAAAACTTATTTCAATGCTTGTAGGTTCGGGGCTTGAAAAAGGTTCAAATAATATATGTACAAGAGAAGTTTTAGAAGTTTCATCGAGCCATACATTAACACTTTCGGAAGCTCCGGTGGAATCAAGCCTTCAAGTTTTTAAGCTGGATCAAGACGGAATTACTAATATGTCCGAATTAACTGCCGGGGACCCATCTTCAAGTGAGGATCAATATTCAGTATCAGATAAGACAATAACCGTAAGTGAGACAGCCTTTAAAGAGGGCGATAAAATAAGCGTATTTTATGTAAAACCATCTGGTGAATCAAGACAGCTTCTGGAAGCACTTTAACCGCTGAATTTAAGTATACTTTAGCGGCAATGTCGGGTTACGATTGGTGGGCATATGGAATAAAATTAGAATATGGGAGCAGTTCTGCTTTAGGGAGTAGCATAACTCTTAAGGAAATGTCAATGTCACAATGGTCGGCTATGTCTGGGAATATTACAATTTCTAAATCTGGAGTAAATTTCACACCACAGTCATTTTACTTTAGATTAAATTCTTTGTATCCAACAGAAGGAACTCCAGGAGACAGTTGACAGCTTAGGTACAGCTTCAAAGTGTAATACAGGTGTAAAAGAGGGCGACATTCCGATTATAAATTCTGAGGGGAAGCTAGACACTGCTATTCTTCCACCTATAAGCATTACAGATGTTTTTACTGTGGATAATGAAGAGGAAATGCTATCTCTGAACATTCAAAAGGGCGATATGTGTATAAGATCAGACGAAAATAAGACTTACATACTTCAGAACGAACCTGCAACGGAACTTCAAAATTGGTTAGAACTAGCAACGCCAACAGACGCTGTACAACCTGTAAACGGAAAAACTGGGGCCGTAACTTTAACCCATGAAGATGTCAGAGCGGTTCAGGCGAACACAGCCATCACCGGTACTACGAAATGTAAAATAACATACGATTCAAAGGGGTTGGTAACTTCCGGTGAAGATTTAACAAGTGCAGATATCCCGAATATTAGCGAAACTTATGAAGTAAAATCAAATAAATCGGATAGCTTTACCGAGAGTTCTAGCACGACTTATGCAAGCACAAAAGCTCTCGTTGACGGACTTGCAACAAAATCTGAGGTTAAAAAATTTACAGCTACAGTCGGCACATCTTGGGTGCAAGGTGCAAACAATGAATATACGCAGGAAGTGACGGTTGATGGGATTCTAGAAACCGATACTCCAACTATTGATTTGAGTTTAAGTGATGATATTGCTACTGCAAAATCTCAAATTGGAGCATGATCTTGTATTTCAAGAATTACAACAACTTCAGGAAAAATAAAAATTTACTGTTATGACAGCTCACCAACAGTACAGATGCCGATTCAAATAGTTTGCATTAGATAGGTGATTTTTATGGGTGATGCCTTAATATCGATGACTTCAAAAAATAGTAATATTAACGTTGTTCAAGAAGCCGGAACATCGGCAGCAAATGTTATGTCTCAGAAAGCTTGTACTGATAGTTTTGCGTTAAAAAGCCACGCTCATGCGGTGTCTGACTTAACATCAGGCACTCTTTCTGTTTTGAGAGGTGGTACAGGACAAACGAGCTTAACAAGTGGAGCAATACTTCTTGGCAACGGTACAAATGGAATATCATCTACAGCAACATTTCCTATTAATAAAGGCGGAACCGGCTCTACAACTGCAAGTGGAGCATTAAATAATCTTGGACTTCCAAAAGAAGGCGGAAATTGGACTCCACCAATCAATGCATCGAGTGTAAGCTATAGCAATAGAGTAGGCTATTATGAATGTATCGGCAATATAATTTATATTTTTTGTTATATGGTTCTCAGCATTACTAATGCCGGCTCTGATTATGCAAAAGTTAGCGGACTTCCATTTGCCGCCAATTCCGGTTTAAAAATTGGATTTAATTTAGTAGACAGCGGAGGTTTAAGTATGATTCCGGCTTCCGGCTCTACTACTCATCCACGGATCGTAAATTCTTGGGGTGGCACGAGCGTTAATGTTTATACCGCAGATGGCAGTGCAGCTCAAAAATGGTCCACCGGAAGTGGCAAATACTTAGTTTTTTCCGGATGGTACGTTAAATCATAACAATTCAAAATAAGTAAGGAGAAATAAAGATGCAAGAATTAATATCACTAGATGAATTAAATCAAAACTCCGTAAGTGTTGTCACAAGAAAATATATTGAAGAAGATGGAACTAAATATTTTGCTGGAGATATTAACAGACGAGTGTATGTAAATAGTGAGGGAGGCAGACAAGAAATCAGTAAGGAACTCGCAGAACCATATTTATCGGCAGTTATGGCAGTTTGGGGTGATACTTCAACTGTTGAAATTAAATCAGGTGTGAGGTGAGCTTATGGGAAATGCGATAATTTCAAGGGTAACGGATATATCTAAAAAAGCCGATTTAAATCATAAACATGACGCACAGGATATTACATCGGGAACACTTAATATTGAAAGAGGTGGTACGGGTGCGGAAACCGCAGAACAGGTCAGGAGAAATTTAAATGTACCGTATAGAAGTATGTTTTCTTATGGAAATTATGGCATAAATAATATAGTAGACGCCGGATTTTATACCGTTAGTTATAGCGGAACAACAAACGCACCGCCGACAAAAAATTTTACTCCGTCGTGGCTGTTAATGGTAATTTCAAGTAAAACTACTTCTCTGGATGTTGGCACATTTCAAATATGTTCGGAAATATTTAATGTAAAAAGTCCGTCTATGTGGATTAGGAAATGCGATGGTATCTCTGATTGGACAGATTGGGAAGACATAAATTATAACTCAGATACCAATTTATTCAGGTGCATTTCAGAAGATATAGATCTATGGGTTAGTCCGTCAGGCAATGATACAACAGGTGATGGATCCATGAATAATCCTTATGCAACTGTTACTAAGGCACTGTCTATTGTGAGTGGAAAATATATAAGTTCTAACGTAAGTGTGTATGTCTATCAAGGAACATATATAGATTATGATTTGTTTCAGGAAATAAAGGCGTTTGGCTATGCACTTGATGAAATTACAAAAAATAATAAAGATGAGATTGCTAAATTAGAATTACTTCTTTAGAAATTATAGCTGAAATTAATCATAATTTAGATTTGATTCATTCGTATTATCCAAATCAGCATCATTCAGTAAATCCACATGGTACAGGTGATGTAAGTAAGTTTATTCCGGCGATTGTTATAAATAATCAGACCGGTGTTTTTATGGGATATGGAGTAGATGGAAGATTTCATAATATTGGAGAGGGCAAATGGAGAGTAATGCCAGACTTAGGGCTCAAAATACACTGGCTGCCGCAAATCCATATTTAGCGGTAATTACAGCAGTGCTTATGGTTGTAAGTGTGGCAAAAGGAATTATTGACTCTATAATAGAGAGCAATACAGAGAACTTGTAGAAGTTATATTTAACAGTGAACAGATCAGACAATTTGCACAGTCACATGGAATAACGATTGAGGATTTAAAGGTACGTCTTAAAGTCGGAGATATTGATATAGATTCCGAAAAGATTGAAAATATAGCAATGAGAGCTATAGAACAGTCATATAAAAATATTGACGGGGCAGCAAACAATGAAGCTGAAAACCTAACTTTAGGGAAAGAAGAGATAGAGCGGAAATTCACAGAGCTTCAGGATTTTTTAAGCAATCTATCGGTTGAAGATTTTGAAATTTTTACTGAAATGGTAAATAATAACCAGATAGACTTAAGTGCAATAGATTCATACGATGACCTTACAGAAGCAATCCAGCGATTTAAAGCCACTATTCAGGATGTTTCTTCTCTTGAAGATAATATTAAAGCACTTGAAGACCTTCAGAAAAGTTATGATATTTTAGCCGGAGCGGTAGATGAATATAACGAAAACGGATACATAACCACAAAAACTCTTGAGGGCCTTTTATCTTTAGGAAACGAATATATTTCTTTGCTTTCTATTGAAAATGGGCAACTAGTGTTAAATGAGCAAGCATTAAGAGATATGCTTACAGCCAAAATGCAAGATACCCAAATTACCATGCTTGACTCGGTTTTAACCGAAGCTTTAGCTGCCGCAGAACGTGATGCCGCTGCTGCGACCGGGGGGAATTAACAGGGAATACTCAGTCGCAGTTCGGAGTTCTTGATGCTCATACGAATGCTATTAAAAATAATAATTTAGCTTTAGCGGATAGATTCGATAAGTTAAAGTCATTAACGGGATTTAAAGTTAATGAAGATGGCATGGTGGAGTATTCAGGGGCGAGTGAGGGAGTTAAGGCTGCGGTTTCTTCATATAACAATTATAAACAGCTGATGGACAATGTTTTAAGCACAAGCAAAGCGTCAATAAGTAAGGTTTTACGTTCTTCAAGTGGATCGAGAGCAAGAACGTCTACTCCACGAACTCCACGAACGCCGAGAACACCAACACCCAGAGCTAGTAGGACTCGCTCATCCACTCCTCGTAGTTCCAGGAGTACTGCAACTAATCCAAGAAATGAGGCAAATAAGGCTCTTAATGAGTTAAAGGAAAAGGTATCGGACCTTGAAAGACCGTTTGATATTGTAGAAAAAAGGCTTAAAGCTTTAGGTCATGTAACAACGCTTGAAGGAAAAGCAAAAGAAGCAGACTTGGTGGCTCAGAAGTTCAGAATTTTATCTTATAATTTAGGTAGAGTACAAAATATGCTGTCCTCTCCATCTCTTAGTAAGGACATGAGGGAGTTTTTAGAGAATAAAGTTTTTGAATATATGGCACAAATTACCACCATAAGAGATAAAATAGGGAGCAATATAAAAGAAATTTTAGAGCTTGAAAAGAAAAATGCACTCCTTAAATCTGAGCTTGAATATGAGGAGAAATTATTTACTGTAGAGAATCAGCTTTATGGCAGTGAGGGTAAGGAGCTTTGGGAACATGAAGAGCAGGAAAAACTGAAATCTCTT
>CASPLG010000062.1 GCA_949422855.1 uncultured Eubacteriales bacterium
TTTGCTATGCTCGAACCGGGCGATACGGTAATGGGTATGAATTTAAACGAGGGCGGACACTTAACACATGGTTCTCCCGTTAATATATCCGGAAAATACTTTAAATTTGTCCCATACGGTGTCGACAGCCGAACCCACACAATAGACTATGAAAAAGTAAGAAGTATCGCTCTTGAAGAAAAACCCAAAATGATAGTTTGCGGCGCCAGCGCCTATCCCAGAACCATTGATTTTAAAAAGTTCAGAGAAATAGCTGACCAGTGCGGTGCATATCTAATGGTTGATATGGCTCATATTGCAGGACTTGTTGCCGCCGGAGTCTCACCCAGCCCTGTCCCCTACGCTGACTTCATAACCACCACTACCCACAAAACCTTAAGAGGGCCCAGAGGCGGATTAATCCTATGTAAGGAGAAGTTTGCCAAGGTTATAGATAAAGCAGTTTTCCCCGGAACGCAGGGAGGTCCTTTAATGCATATAATTGCCGGAAAAGCAGTGTGTTTTAAGGAAGCTTTGCAGCCGGAATTTAAAAAATACGCAGAAAAAGTAGTTAAAAATTGCGCAGTCCTGGCAGATGAACTGATTAAAAACGAAGTAAAGCTCGTTTCGGGCGGAACGGATAATCATTTACTCCTAATAGACCTCAGCAGCAGCGAAATAACCGGGAAGGATTTATCTGATAGATTGGACAGCGTATATATAACAGCAAATAAAAATACTGTCCCGAACGAAAAGAGAAGCCCATTTATCACCAGTGGAGTCCGCATAGGAACTGCTGCTGTCACAACACGGGGAATGACGGAAAATGATATGAAAAAAATCGCAGAACTAATTGTTTTAACTATAAATGACTTTGACAATAAAAAGGATTACATAAAGCAGCAAGTCGAAACTTTATGTAACTTATATCCCATATATAACTAAAACCAATCTTGAATCTAAGGAGAAAACTGTTATGAGTAAAGTAAATAGTATCGATGACATAGTGGCACTGTGCAAAGGCAGAGGATTTATTTTTCCGGGCTCCGAAATCTACGGAGGTCTTGCGAATACCTGGGATTATGGTCCTTTAGGCGTGGAATTTAAAAATAATATAAAAAAAGCTTGGATTAAGAAGTTTATCCAGGAAAATAAATATAATGTGGGTCTCGACTCAGCAATACTTATGAATCCTGAGGTATGGGTCGCTTCGGGTCACATAAGCAGCTTTTCTGATCCCCTTATGGATTGTCGGTCATGTAAATCGAGACATCGTGCGGACAAACTCATAGAAGAAGCCGGGGGAGACCCTAACGGCATGGATTTTAAACAAATGTCTGAATACATAAAGGATAATCATATATGCTGTCCGGTATGCGGGAGCGAGGATTTTACAGATATAAGAAATTTTAATCTGATGTTTAAAACTTTTCAGGGGGTAACCGAAGAATCTAAAAATCAAATATTCTTAAGGCCCGAAACCGCACAGGGAATATTCGTTAATTTCGATAATGTTCTGAGGACTACAAGACGCAAACTCCCGTTTGGTGTGGGACAAATAGGAAAATCCTTCCGCAACGAGATAACTCCGGGCAATTTTACATTCAGAACAAGAGAGTTTGAACAAATGGAATTGGAGTTTTTCTGTAAACCCGGTACCGACATGAAATGGTTTGAATATTATAAAGAATTTTGCATGAATTGGCTCTTGAATCTCGGTATGAAAAAAGAAAACTTGAGGTTCAGAGACCACCAAAAAGAAGAATTATCCCATTATTCTACGGCAACGTCAGATATAGAGTATCTGTTTTCGTTCGGGTGGGGAGAACTCTGGGGAATTGCTGACCGCACAGATTTCGATTTAAAATGCCATCAAAACCATTCCGGTAAAAATTTAGAATATTTCGATCCTGAAACTAACGAAAAATATTTACCCTACGTAATTGAACCGTCTTTGGGTGCCGATAGGGTCGCACTGGCATTTCTGTGCGATGCATATAGTCAGGAGCAGATAAACGATGATGATACCAGAATCGTTCTGAAGCTTCACCCTGCGTTGGCCCCGTATAAAGCCTGCGTTCTCCCCCTGTCCAAAAAATTAGGAGAAAAAGCCGAACAATTATATGAGTCTCTCTGCAAAGACTTTATGTGTACCTATGACGATGCAGGCTCAATAGGAAAAAGATATAGAAGACAAGACGAAATCGGAACACCCGTATGCATTACTTACGATTTTGACAGCGAAAATGACGGCTGCGTCACCGTTCGTGATAGAGATACAATGCTTCAAGAAAGAATAAGTATCAACAGAATCAAAGATTTTATATCAGACAAACTCAAATTTTAAGAAAAATTATTCCCCCTCAACTGTATAAAGTCAAGGGGGAATCCTTTTTATTTGAGGTGGTATACAAATTAAATGTCAAGGTGTTATTGGGTATTATAATTTTATAGGACAAAAAATTGTCAAATTCGAGGTTTTATTTTTTCTCGGCAAATTGTAGATTTAACGTGAGATTTTCTTCTTTTCTCATGATTCCTACACTCACAGTGTCTCCCGCCGCGTACTTCTTGATAATTCTATTTAATGACGTTATATTTGTCACCTCGTCTGAATTTATAGAGATAATGCAGTCCCCAACCTGAAAACCTGCTGCTTTTGCATTAGAATCTTCCGGAACATCTGTTATAAACACGCCCTTACTGTAATTTTTGTACAGGCTGGATGACTTGAACATAGCTGCATCTGTAACTCCCATTTCTATACTTACACGACCCCTCACATAACCAAATTCTTTTAAATCGTTAAGGGGTTTTTTTAAATCGTTCACGGGAATTGCAAATCCTATCCCCTCAGAAGATGCACTCTTAGACCTCGCTGTAACCATCCCTATCAATTCCCCTTGCAGATTGAAAAGTCCCCCTCCGGAATTTCCCGGATTAATTGCGGCATCCGTCTGCAGTAAGCTCATGGTTTCATTATTTATTGTTACATCTCGATTCAGCGCACTTACTATACCCTCTGTTACGGTTCCTCCAAGCTGACCTAGAGGGTTCCCTATGGCAATTACGCTTTCTCCTATTTTTATATTCGATGAATCTCCAAATGTAACTTGCTGTAAATCCGTCTTTTCTACTTTTATTAAAGCTATATCCATTTCACTATCGGCACCTACCAGTCTCGCATCCACTCTCTCCCCGCCCACGGTGGCACTTATTTTATTAGCACCCGACACAACGTGGTTGTTTGTTATTATGTAGCCATCGGGTGAAACAATTATGCCGCTGCCTGCTCCTGATGATGTATACTGTTTAAGTGATTTATCAGTTTTAGCTGTTTCTGTGTTTATCTCAGCTATACTTTTTATGTTTCTTTCCGCAATCGCAGTCACGGAAGAAGCCGCTGACAAAGCATCCGGAGAAACATTAGCTGACTGTGGGTTATCACCGGTATCTTCACTCGATGTTTTATCTTTTGTCAAAACCGTAGTCGGTGTCCCCCCTTTTGGAGCCATCTTTACCGCTAAGGTACCACCTGCAAATCCCAGTGCGCAAGCCGCCACCAACAGAGATAAAATCGTCCAAGGGGTGTAGTTAAACTGTTTTATAGATGTATTTTTATTTTTCTCTTTAAATTCGTCTATTTTTTCCTGTAATAAGTTGTCATCTTTATTATTTGCGCTATTGTTCACTATTTAACACCTTCTTTCTTTCATAATAAAGTATCACTACAACACTATACCACAAATTTAAGCATATTTCCACAATTTTTTTGAAATTTAAGCCAAATAGTATGCAAAAAATATAATATACCATCAAAAATCCCTATCTATAAAGATTTTCACTATTATGTTTACCATTTTATGGACAAAAATCAGTATGAATTGATCATTGTAATCTTCGATGTTTTTAAGTTCTTTTGATAAACTTCTGTTCTTATTCTTTTATATGAATACCTCCAGCCAACATCTTTTTCTTTATTTCTTTCACCTTCTTCTATGGAAAAATATACACAGCCACCGGTATATTCTACCTTTTCCACTTTTCTGTACCTATCGTTATCCCCATCATCATCCTTATCCTCATACAAATTCCCCAGCGTACCTTTAAAATCATTTTTACTAATCAATTGTAATTTATTCCCACGATTATCCGTATATATACTGTAATTTACAGTGTATTCTCTATTGTTTTTATCATCACCGGAATTATTATCACTTTGCTCCTCAAACGGCTCATCCAAGCTACAAGGTAAAAAGTCTTTTGTCGGGGAGACTTCTTTATTGTTTAAGTTCATAGAAAAATTATTTCCATCGGGGGTTCCGGAGTCCGGCGGTAACTCAGAAATGCCGGAATTCGGCGCAAATTTAGAGAAAATTAAATAGTCCACCCCTTCCTTTTCCAGTATAAAAAAGTCTTTTACGTCGCTTTCCGTGAGTATATCAAGACTTGTCCCGTCCTTTTTCATCCTGGCTATTTTGCCTGTATAGAAGTGCCCAGTTCCGGCATAGTACCCATACGATATATAAATGTAGTCATCTTTTATCTGTAAGTTTGCTATCTCCTCCATTTCATGACACGAAGAGCGGTATTCATATTCAGGAGTAACGGCATTTAACATCTTATTATTGCTGCCGTCTATGTTAATAGCCCACAGTTGGAGGGCACCGCTCTTGTCATCCGGATTATCTCGGTTTTCATGGTACTTTTCATAGTATATTATGCAATCTTGCTTGTCGAACGACAAAAATCTACCATCCGGGATTTTAAATTCCTCTTCCCCCGTATCATTTATAACTACTATATTATCATATGTTGAATAAATTATTTTATTGCTTTTCTCGTCCGCATAATTAAACTCACCTGTACCATAATTCTTCCTATTTTGCCCGGAAAAGTCAACGGAATATAGCCGTGACACACCGGTGCCCTGGTTCTCAGAGTCAAAATCAATTTCCCTAAGATACATCCTGTCTCCTAAAACAAATATTTTTCCCACACCTTTATCTTCAAATAGTTCCTCCTTTTCCCCGTTTTCATTAATTTTCATCATTTTTTTCGGGTGGTTTCCTTTGTATTTGTAATTAGGACCCGGATTGTATATATCTACCACTAAGGTATCCTCTTCAAAGCTATCCTTTTTATACTCC
>CASPLG010000063.1 GCA_949422855.1 uncultured Eubacteriales bacterium
TCTAATTCTTCTCTTCTATTCCCTTTTCAATGTCCATACCAACGCACAGCCTCACTGCACGTCTTACTCTACTTTATCACATCCCTTAACCAATGTCAACTCTTTTTTTTATTTCTATGTTTATGACATTTATTTTTTAAAATCAGCCCATTTATAATTAAAATTACCAATGAATTATGTGGGACTTACATAAACTAAAATTTTTTGGCTAATAAAAACTATTCTATATATAAGTTCATGGAGCCAATAGAGGACATTTTTAATTTTTAGATGATATATGTAGACGGAGGCTGAAGCATCATCCATGTGAATCAACACATTTGAAAAGTCAAAGAAACTTATCCGCCCTTCACTAAAATAAATACCGGAAAGTTTATTATGCTCTGACAGTCAGTTATCGTCCACGAAATAAATGGTCAAAATTATAATCACTACTATTTCGAATATTTTGTTATTTCCTATTTTTCAACTAAGTTTACTGTAACTCTTGCATCGATCGCATTTGTATTGTACACATAAACCACCTCACCTTACATTAATACGTTTTTACGTACATTAAATAAGGTCAAAGAGGCCAATATGATCTACTTTTCATGTTTTGTCCCCTCTTAATCTCCAAAATTTTTATCTTTTGTGATTATAATCTATAATTTTAAACTCTTTGCATTTAAAATTTAATGTTAAAACACACCCTAATATGCTATAATTTGCTAGTGCAAGATTCTGGTAACTTGTTAAAGTAACTCATTGAAAGGGGTTTTTCTATGATCAAATTTTTGATGTCGCTGTGTAAGTTGGCTTTTGGAGAATTTGAAGAGGAGGAGTTCAAAAAATTTTTAAGGTTGGGTTCCATATTAGCAATGATAATTGGGATCTATTGGGCTATGCGGCCACTTAAAGACTCCCTGTTTATTCAACTGGCCGGTCAAGCCAATATACCATACGCAAAAACAGTTTCCTTAATACTAATGATACCTACGATTGCGTTTTATTCAAAGCTTCTCGATAAAATGCCAAAGATTGAACTTTTAGGGAAATTACCGTCATTATTTTATGGGAGTATAGTGCTTATATATTCAGGATTTATTTGGTTAGTGCAAAGTGGCGCTATTAAACCCAATCTATTTACGGTTATCGCGGGTTATTTGTGGTATTTCTTCGTTGAGAGTTTCGGTTCTTTAGTGGTAGCATTGTTCTGGGCTTTTTTGGCAGAGATAACCAATGTTGAAGCATCTAAGAAAGGTTTTCCATTGATTTATGCATTAGCTCAGCTTGGGGGGATAGTTTTCCCGTACATTTTAATAAAATTGCCTGTCAAAATGAACGTAAAAACTGATGCAATTTCTATGATAATGATAGTGGTATTACTCTTTTTGATATCCCCTTTAGTAAAATATGTTGTGGATAAAACGCCAAAAGAGGAACTATCAGTAAAAGATGAAAAGGAAACACCAACTTCTAAGAAAAAAGAAAAGACAGGATTTATGGAGGGTTTAAAACTTTTATTTACGAAACCATATTTACTTGGCATTTTCGGCTCACTTGCTTTTTTTGAGATTATAGTTACGATTTTTGACTTTAACTTTAAATATGAGGCAGGCAGTGTTTATTCTAAGGTTGAACTTACCAGCTATTTTGCCACTTATAGTTCGGTCGTAAACATAGTTTCGTTTTTATTCTTGATTTTTGGTGTGAATAAGATAACAAGACGTTTGGGAATTACAGTGTCTTTAGCAATAGTACCTGTTGCATTTGGCCTAGCTGTTTTAGGATTTACTATGCTCAATAGTTTGCAGTTTTTGTTTTGCTTAATGGTAGGCTCAAAAGCCATTAATTATGCCCTTAACGGCCCGTCACTAAAGCAACTTTATGTTCCAACCAGTCCGGCAGCAAAGTCTAAAGCGCAGGCTTGGATTGAAACTTTCGGTTCAAGAGGTGCTAAGGAAATTGGTTCCGGGATAAATATGCTTCCGAACGTGATTGGAAGATCGGCTTATAAGTTGGTGGGAAGCGGTATAGGAATGGTGTTTGTGGTAATTTGGCTGGGAGTTTCCATTTATTTAGGTAGGACTTATACAAAGGCAGTTAATTCCCACAAAGATGTCTGCTGACAAAATTATTGTGTAATTAAAGAAATAGGTGACGCATTTTTTAAGAATTGTATACTGACAATGTAAGATTAAAATGACGCCCTTGATATTTAATTGTGAGCATTAGAGAGATGATGCATTCTTAAGTTAAGAAACCTTAGCTACGATGAAAACCGGCCATATTGAAATGGCTGGTTTTTTATGCCAAAATTATAATATTTTCCATCCGTAAATTATGACACAAAAATCTCATGTAAATGACAAGCTTACGCTATAAATATTACACAGTATTGTAGAGTTTTTTGGTAATTTTAGCGTAAAATGAGAATTTGTCTTATTTTATTATTATAATAATGGATTTTTGAAAATAATAATTAGAGACAATATTTACGAGGTGATTCTTTGATTAACTTAAAATCTTTAATAGTAAGTCTACTGATACCACTTGCTGTCGGGAGCATATCAGGTTTTCTGTCGATGGAGTCTATGAAAATTTACAAAACCTTAAATCAGCCAAGTTTTGCACCACCCTCTTTTTTGTTTCCTATTGTGTGGAGTATTTTATATATTTTAATGGGGATTTCGTCGTATATAGTATATGAGTCAAATTCGCTCTTAAAAAATAAGGCACTAAAAGTTTATGCCATTCAATTGCTTATGAACTTCATTTGGCCATTGATATTTTTTAATGCACAAATGTACCTATTTTCATTTATTTGGCTGCTTGCAATATGGTGCCTAGTTTTATTCATGATAATTTTATTTTCCAAAATAAAACCCATATCAGGCTATATTCAAATTCCGTACTTATTATGGCTCACATTTGCAGCTTATCTTAATCTTGGTGTTTATTTTCTTAATAAATAGTCCTGTATATAAGCGGTACAATCTTCTACTGAACTATTCATAAATTCGGAGTATCTACTGCTGATTTGATAGACAATTTCCGTAATGCAGTAAAGACAACAAAACTGAAAAAACAGCACTGCTCACCATGGCGAAAGACTTGACCTTGTATAATTTTCACATTTTCTGTTTTTGTTTTTCTTCACCCTGATATGAGATGCCGAATCCTACAGGTTAGGGTCACTGAGCCCAAAAATTCGGATCCCTGACCCCAGGTAATTTTTAAACTGATATGTAAAAATTAAAGACACTTGACATTTTAGAAAATACCAAAGTGATAAATCTGAAAAGGAGTGTCTTTTTTGTTTTTGTGATAATTTCGGTTAAAAAAGCGCAATTCCCCTTCATAAATAACGCTGCAATATCTATCAGTTAGTTTTACACAATTTGTAATTTTTTAGCATGTGTATATGTTTTTTAAACTACCTTGGATATATTGAAGATTTGCACAGTGTTTATTTTTTTCAACGATTAAAAGTTTTGGAGGAAAATGAAAATGAAAATAGAATATGGGTTTCTGAGCGGTAAAAATTTATCCGTGGAGGTATATGGAGAGTTTGAGAAAATCATGATTAAAATTAAAAATAAATTGAAAAATCTCAATTTTAAAGAAATTAGAACAAATAACAGTATCATTTTAGTCGATAAAAATAGCAAAAACACAAATATTAAAATGGATGTTTTTGAAAAATTCAGTAAATACAACCTCTGTGCCACGGCAGCAAAGCTAGAGCCTCAAGAGCAAGATTTATTGTATAAACTTTACCGGGATATCAAATCAATAGTGAAAATAAATAAATTTATGAAAGGAACCTCTTATATATCTGAGATAAAATCTACTAACATTGGCGGTAAAGTTTTGAATTATCATATACAATTTTACTCTAATAATGTTTTGACCAATAGTAAGACTTTATGTAAAAAGAAAATTATGGAAATGCACTCCAAAGATAAACTGGAAAGTGGAATTTTTATGGAAATTTATACTACCATGTATTTGGTGAAGTACTCTGATTAATATATTATCATAGCTATTCCCATTCAAAATAATTAAAAATATCGCATTGATTTGAGTACTCTAAAATTCGTTATGAATATTTTTATCTATGCTTACAGTAAATTTGGCGTATCTAAACTTTGCTTACCCATCTTAGAAAAACCTCATCTTTAATTTAGACACTCCCGAAAATTGAGCGTAATACAGCAAAACTTTTGATGAACTACTAAAAGAGATGAGCAGCTTGAAAATGAGCCCGGCGATAGAAATAAGTAATCATAACAGTCTCGGGGATTTTTAATAAAAGGGGTCTAGATATGAAAATAGATGCAGCTTATATAAGAGTTTCAACTGATGACCAAATTGCAATTAAACTCAACAGTATGGGTATTGTATCAAAACGAGGAAACGCATTTGAAAGCAGAACTATGGAATATATCCTTTCAAACCCCGCTTATATCGGGAAATTAAGGCGTAATCCCAACGGCACCGATGTCCAAACCTAAAACCAATAAAAATTCTATTCAGAAGCGCTTCAAAAAGAAGCTAAAGGATACTATTAATAAGCTTAAGTCAGACGGACTAACTGAAAACGAGAAAAATGAAATACTCAGGTCCTTCATCGCTAAGATTGTTTTCAACAGAGAGTGTGCAACTCTCCAATTGTATTATTATGTCTGAGCTATCCATTTGAATCCAAACTATATCTTTTTACCATCCGGACCTCCCGACTGCAAAAAGATACAATAAATAAACTCATTGCATAACAGATACAAAGTTTTTCCATTCTTCTTCTCCTGATGAGTAATAATTAGAAATTCGGCTGCTACCGTTCTTACATATAGAGGAACGTATCTTTAGCTTCTCCTTTTCTGTCAGATAACATGAGTCAAAAAAATTGTATGATAAATATTTAGAAATCCTTAAAGATGCTAATATTCAAAACGCAGAAATTAGCGGAGTCAAGCCGTTTATAAGGATTTTAGGCACAAAAAAGACTCGATTTCTCAAGTCGCCTACCGTGGTACACCATCGGGGACTCGAACCCCGGACACCCTGATTAAGAGTCAGGTGCTCTACCAGCTGAGCTAATAGTGCAAAAGAACATGCTCAGAGAAAGAAGAGAAAATA
>CASPLG010000064.1 GCA_949422855.1 uncultured Eubacteriales bacterium
AAAACGGAATCCATCCATTTGGATTAATATCATCTTGCGGTTCTTCGAACTTACATCCTGAAACCTTAAAATTAT
The DNA here is from genome assembly GCA_949422855.1 of uncultured Eubacteriales bacterium. Taxonomy (GTDB): domain Bacteria; phylum Bacillota; class Clostridia; order Oscillospirales; family Acutalibacteraceae; genus CASPLG01. The sequence continues at coordinate 76 of CASPLG010000064.1, forward strand.
GATATTTTTTATATTGCTCGAATAACAAAAACCACTTTTTAAAAGTGAAATGCCCGACTTCTTGTTCAGAAAAGCCGAGCATTTTCACTCCCACAAACAAAACCCATGAAAAATCTATTTTAGACTTTTCATGGTTCGTGCGTTTTTTGATTTATCACCTTTGGGCAGAGACTCCTGAATCAACTTAAAAACTTTTACTCCTATTTCGTCCATTCCTACTCTTGTGATTAGCCTTCCGACTTGTTTTGAGGTTAATAGCTCTTTCTTCTTGTCATCTTTTAAGTCTTGATTTTCAATATCGATTCCCTCATTTATGATTTGTAAAACCATAAATTTTAGGGCTTTGTAGCTTGGTTCTTTTTGATCCATTAGCTTTGCCCAGCTTTCCACGCCACCATATTCTTCTTCCGCAGATTCCATGACGTTGAGCGTAAAAGCCATAGGGTATCTTGTTTCTCCATCATCCAAATATTCGAGTTTATCTATCATTGGTTTTGTCTCCTTTACGGTTTACTTGAACTGTTAGGATCTGAAAGAGGCTGCGTGAAATATTTATTTAATTCCTCTTGTGCTGCACTCAAGCTATCAACGTCAATGTGGGACTCCCAGTCCCCATACTTGCTCGGCATTGTCATACCTTCAACTGTGATTGTCTTAAATTCCAAGTTTTCACCTTTCGTTGACGCTTCCGGCACAAATACCTTAAACTTCATCTTCGGGAAAAATTGAGCTCTGTATTTTGTCTGACCATTTATCATTTTACTTACAATGTACCCAAACCCAACGTAAGGAGCGACATCGTTAATATTTGAGCGATACCTGCCGGTTGATGTTTCCTTTTTTCTTCCGAGCAAATCTGCAAATACAGCATCGTTGTCATCAGCCGCTGAGAGTGACACTGTTGCATTTTGAAAGCTCGATGAATATTCCAGCAGCTTATCATCGCCGTATAAGCTTGCCTCTGCAGAGTTCGGCGTGATACTTGCACTGATTGCTCCTGTAAATTCTTTTGCGGCTTGGTACGTTGTTTGTGCACCTTCGCCTTCTGTTACCAAAAGGGCATATTTCATGCCCTGCATTCCGATATTTGCCATTTATTTTTACCTCCGTTTTTAGTTGTTACTCTGTCCACCCTAAAATTCCGTCTATTACCTTTAGTGTGTATGTACCTTGATTTGACGGAATTTCAGACAATGTATCCTTTATTTCTTGGTCCGCTTCCGATTTTGAATATAAACTTAAGTTAGTTCTCGCTTCTTCGGATATTTCGGCACCCGGACAGTGTACCGTAATTCGGTCAAAATTTTTATATTTTTCCATTATTTATACCCTACAACACGTGTTATTTTTAAACCGTCATTTGAGCCGTCCGATTGGGGAATATTTGGACCACCGGCGTATTTATTATCACCGTTTGGAAACGACGCTGCACCATTTATATCAAACTCAACCTTATTTCCCTTAAAAATTATGTGTGCTAATCTCCAAACCAACATACCATAATTGTCCTTATTTTGGAAAGTAGTGTATGCCAGCGTCATATAATTTGTTGTTGATGTATGCATTTCGTTATAAACAGAATCTATGTCCCACTGACTTTGGGCATATACACCTATCCTTGAGAAATCAGTGTATGGTTGACTCAAGGTGAAGTTTTCTTTTGTTCCACTATCATTACTGTACAAAATAGTAGGGTTAATTCGTGTGTCAACATAGTTTTTAGTTGCTGCGTCTTGCAAGTTTACAGGGTCTGTTACATTTACTATTCGTCTTGTTGCAGGTGTCGCTATGTCTCCACTGCCGATGGACAAAACAGCATCTTCTTCCGCAAGAGAGTTATATCCCAATGCCGCACTATGCTTCCCCTTTGCAACAGCACCTCCACCAATAGCGGTACCTCCACTGTACGTTGTTTCCGAGCAATGTCCTATCACTACACTTGAATCATTATACCTTGAATCTCTATCCTCATCATTTGACTTCGCTTCACGTCCTATGGTTACATCACATAAACCTTTAGATTCAGCTTGTTCGCCTATTGATATACTATCGTTATTTGCAGCTTTACTTAACAACCCAATAGCTATTGCACCGTCTCCGAGGGCACTTGAACTTGTACCTAACGCAATACTACAATCATTCGGAGAACTGGAATGCTCACCGATTGCTATTGAGTTATTGCCGGTTGCTGCATTCACAACTGCTTTTTCAAGCTTTGTTTTCTCTTCAGTTGTAAAATCCTCTGTCGACAGCCCTTTCCCCTCAATTTTATCAACTTTCAAACCAAGTTCATTTGTTACGGCATTTTGGCTCATAACGCTTGTTGCGCTTATTCCTTTTTCTTGTACAACAACAGGTACCTTACCATCTATTTCAGCCTTGGTATATGTATCTACATCTTTCGCTGTGATCACTACATTTCCCTTTTTGCCATTAACAGAAGACACCTGACCTGTTGGTGACAGCAGTTCCACCCATTTACTTGTATCAGCAAGTACATATGTCTTATTCTCATCTGTGCGGATACAGATATCACCCTTCTGGACGTCAAGTGCATGCATTGCACTTTCACTATTCACTGTGAAAACGTCTGTGATACTTATCGATGGAAGGATAGATGCATCTAACTTTCCATCGGAATTTATTATCGGAACATTACCCTCCTTTATGCCCGTATCGCACTTTGATGCCGTGCCTAAACTTTCGACTGCCTCCTTTGCAGTATCGTCATAATCGTTCGTTGAAAGGCCTTTCCCCTCAACTTTATCGGCTTTTAGCGCCAAACTTGTGTCTACATAGCCTTTTGTTACGTTTCCTGCCCTGATTATTATTGCTTCACTCATTATAAAATCCTCCTATGTTTTTATTCTAATTTTTATGGAAATACCCGGAATTTTCCCCTTGACGTACACCGTAATACTTCCGTTATTTATTGTTATGTTCTTAATCCTGTTCCAAATTTCGAGTTCCCTATCTGCCAAGTTCTCATCCCCACTTGTTTCCACAAAGGCAATGGCTGTATCGGTTTCCTTAATGCCATCTACAGGTATGATCTGCATATAAATGTCCTCTGCATAAGCAGACCACACTCTGTCTATGCTAACCAGATAGCTCTTATTGGAATCACTTAATTTGTTTTTCATTTCCGTAGTAAAATCGTTGCTTGATAACCCCTTGCCCTCGATTTTGTCAACCTTAGCATACAGTTTTTCGGTTACAGCTTTTTGATTCATTATTTTATCGGTGCCCAGACCCGTAACATCCGTCAGATTGAGCACTCTATCCACAGCCTTATCGATTTCTTCTCCCTTGTGTGAAGATTTATATTCCGACATTCTATCCCACCCTTAACCTTGAACCGTAAAATTCGAACCGTCTGAGGTCGCAAAATCTTCTCCGTCAGACGTTATAAACCCTCCGGTTTGCTCGCTGCCCCCACCACCCCCACTATCTCCGATGTTTAGTGCTATATACTTCAGGAAAACGGCATTTTCACTCATCGGTTCCAGATGAAAGATATCGTCCCGTGTATATTCCGTCGGAGAATCTCGCCAAAACTTCAGAATAAAGTCAGGAACCTTTTCTTTTGACACTTTTCTGTCCCCCTCTCAGGTAAATATCTTAAAAATACGGCCTCTTCACCACCCAGCTCCAAGTGGCATGTATCAACCCCGTTGGACCATCTCGCCAGGACCACCGGATGGTTTCAGGTACGTGTAATCCATCTAACATATTCATCCCCCTTAAAATAATTTCTAACCGTCACGTGCCTTCTCATAAACCGGAAGTGCGGTCACTGTACAAAAATTAACGGGAACGTGAAAATAGCCTGTATCCGGCTCATACATTTCCGCCCCGTTATCCGTCCAAATAAATCCGTTTTCTCTTAGCTTTTGTTTTACAAGCTCCACTATAGGTTTAAAATTTCCTTTGCTCCAAATATCTATCGTTCCAAAGCATACTTCAGTATTGTAATCGTCATCAAAGAAAAATTCCGGCTTTTCATTCCAAGTATAGTAGGTAAGATACACGTCATCTGTTCCAAAATACTGCATATATGAGATTGGTACTTGTTTTCCATCGACTTTAAAATCTTTAAGTATCTCCCCAATTTTTTGATTTATATTCATGTTTCCAGCTCCATTCTTAAATTGCTCCACTGATCTTATCTTCGTCACACAGCACTTCCATGTACATACCTCGATTTTTGACATCTTCAACCGAGAATATTCTATACCTACCTGTACCGCATACGATTACATGACTTGTATCTATTTTAAGATTGTCAATTTTACGAAACCTGAAGAGTACAGTTGCCTTTGAAAATGCCGCACGATTAGCCCATACTCTGGTACCATGTCGCATTTCTTTGTAGGCTCTGACACTTGCAAGAATTACATCCTGAACCGTTATGAATCCTGATTCATCTTTAACCTTGCGAGGCTCGATTATATCTATAAATGTTGTCATTTTTCCTAACCCCACAAGTTCACCCCTTTACTTTTAAAACTCTGATACATCAATGTTGTAGACATCTTTCCATGCTTTCAGCGGATAACTCTTTACAACTCCATAATTCTGGTCGAATACGTCTCCCGTTTTTAGCTTACTGAGTTTACAATAATCTTTGAGCGGTTTCCATTTAAACTTGATACCCGTATTTATATACACTTTTTTGATGGTTGCGTATTCTTTGGATCTGTCCAGTTCCTGCTTTAATTTTTCGTTTTCCTTCACTTTCTGACTCGCTGTGTTCATGGCAGTTGCAGTTTTTTTGTCACTTATCCATGCTTTGGTTCTGATTGCCTCGTCTCGTTGCTTCTCGATCTGTTCTCTCTGTTCCACTTCATTTGCATACATTCTTAATGCTTCGGCATAAGTCTTAGGTATATTAGTGTAAAAACCTGTTTTTCTTATTTGTGGAAGAACCTCTTTATACACCCAATTTTGGAATTTT
>CASPLG010000065.1 GCA_949422855.1 uncultured Eubacteriales bacterium
GATATAAAAGTTAATCATATATTCGATTGAGAAATTCATAATAATATATTTTCCATAAAAAACCATTTTTCATTACCTAAATCTTACCTTATTCAGGACAAAATCTTTTATTAATAATTAATTTTTAAATACTATCTATTGGCACTACATCATTTGATTCTAAATAGTAAGTTAATGTCTTTAATATTAGTCTTTTTCGATTTCGCACTTTCTGTATAACAATTAAATCATCTGTCATATCATTTTCGTGATAATAATACATTTGATCGAACTCGCCTAAAGATAATATTTTTTTTAGTTTATTCAAATCATATTTTAATGGATTTGAATGCAAAAGAAAGAATAAAATGGTTCTCCGAAAGATTCTAATTTTAGATTAGATTTGATATTCGAAGTTAAATAACTTACTAATACAGGTGTTTCTGTTTTTTTGTTACAAAAGTAACTCAGTTCCACTTCACCAACTATATTTTTATGAATATTCAAAATTGGAACATTTATATTTATTTTTTGAGTATCGTTAAAATTTAAAACAAAAACAGAATTTTCAATTCCAATGCTAAATTCACTTGGATCTTCATTATGCAATCTACATAATGAAGAAAAACTACTGTTATCTAAAGTTATATCTTTAGATATTTGTCTTAACACACAACAATTGGAAATAGCTGGTTCTGCAAAAAAGCAAGGAATACTAAGAAACAAAAAACAAAATGCTATTATCACTTTTTTTAGAAATTTTTTTATCATGATTTTTTTCTCCTTTTTAAAATTAGGAAACTATATCTACTAAAACTATACAATCAGAAAGTTGATAACCTCTGTATCCCCTATCCGTACTAGTGAGTTCTTGTACAGGTTGACGAGCCCTAATAGCAGGATCAAAAATTACTACTTTTTCATCTAACAAACGTGCTAAGCAAGCATGGCTTTGAGAACTACCTTTTCAGACATTGTTTTATTGTGTTCAAATTCCAAGGCCTAACTCCATGCATTGAAAACAATTTTTTAATAAATCCCGCTTTATAATCAGCACTTAATGAGAATCCATTTGTGTCTCCTGATGCTTTATAAAGCATTTTTAAAGCATCAATTGAAGGAACGCCTTTTTCTACAAGGACATTAAGCAAACATGTAAATAGACACCAGTTACTTCCTCGTGGTTGAGTAATAAAGTTATAATATTCCTCAAACAAATCCAAAGTTTGCTGGGTTGGAGGAAGATTTCTTTCTTTATTTACACTTTGACTTCTCTTTTTTAACTTTGTACTTGATTTATAAGCAGATACTGTATGTTTTATCTTTGCTTTAGATTGGTGTCGAGCATTATTCCATAAATTAACATCTTGAAGATCAGTTCCGGGACTGTTTCTAGCCAAAACATAATGTGCGCCGGTACCACCTTCTATTTGTGCCATGTTAGCTAATTGCAAGACAATGTTTCCGTCAAGTGGTTGAATTGTATTGTACCCTTCAGCATGATTTCTACCATATTGTATATCTACTACATCGTATCCCAAAGTCCCTCTTCCTTTAAGCAAACGATTAATAACCCCAAACACAGCTGGAATTTCATCAGTATTAACAGCATGATGACCTCCAATTCCACGAATAGCCTCATTTAAAATATTAAAAGCTTCAGTTGGTTGAACATGAAATCTATTAATAAGAATTGCATAAAGAATTTGCCATAAACATTCTCCTGCTACACCCTGATTATCGCCAATATTATATTGATTACCATTAAATTCATATGTACCATTACCTTTATAAATCACACCCGTATCTGAATTAAATGATGATTTTAAATGACGATTAAGTGATATGGAACTCTTTTTATTACCTTTAGTTTTTGTACATAAATACACCTCTATTATATCATCTTTTGACGGCTTACGCACAGCCACTTCATATTTTTTCATATCGAAATAACTTTTCAAAATATTAATAACTGTTGCTGGATTAGTTCTATCTAAATATACTTTCTTTTCAGGATTTCTTTGTATTTTTCCATCAATATATACATTTATTATGTAATTTTGACCAGTAACAAATGATGTATCAATATCTGAATCATCTTTCGATTTATTTAGCATTCTTCTCATAGCTTTTTGAGCTATAAGATCATTTTTATGGGCGTTTATTATTAGATCCTTAAATGATGCCATTGTTTACATCTCCTATATTATTTATATTAAATCAATCAAGTCAACAGCTGAATTTTTGTTCATCTTTCTTTCAAACTCTGCTACCGAATTTTTATTGTTCTCATTTAAAAATACTGCTGGCCATTTATTCTCCGGCAACTTTATTGAGTCATATTTACTTTGTTGTCCTTGTGATATATATAATATGCAATTTGATGTAGGACTGAATATAAAACTAAGCCTACCTTCTTTTATTAACGATACTTCAAACAGTTTTTTAGCTTTCGGAATATCTATTGTATACACTTTTGATTTACTTGTTTGTTTTGCACCCAAAAGTAAACTGTAAAATTCTTTAGCTTTTGAAGGATTTGCTTTTTGGTTACCCGTTCTTTTTCGCTCATTAGCTTTTTCTTGTTTCCTTTTTGCTCTTTCAGCTTCTCCTAATACCACTAAAAATTCTGTTACTTTTTTCTTTATAAAATATTGTTTAGCTATTTCTGCTGCTTTTTTAGTAAATTTTATTTGCCCCTTCTTTAGCACTAAACACCACCTTGCTTTCAGTCCAAATTGCACCATAAATTTAACGAAATGTCAAATTATATCGAATGCTGAAAAACACCAAAACGAGGCATTACGCCTCGTTTATTTCAGTGTTTAAAAATTCTCTCTGATAAAAAGGACAAATCTCCGAATGAATACACTTTTCTTTTTTCCGCCCAAGTGGTTCATCAATTATATCAAATATTGTGCAGTCTAAGCCTTTTGCTAACTTTTGTAAGATTGGAATTGTCGGAATACCTTTGTCCATTTCGTAAAAGCTCACTCTCGCCGGTAATATTCCGCTGTCCTCAGCCACTTTTGCTACAGTTTTTCCAACTGCCTTACGAAGCTCTTTTAGTTTTTCGCCGATTGTCATGTGTTCACCTCTTTGTGGGTTAGATTTTACTCTCTTTATTATATCATATTTTATTATTTTGTCAATTATTTAATCAATTTAATAGAGTGTATATTCATTATTTGATTTATAAATTCTGTTTAATTTTTTAGGGCACAGACTAGAGTTACTTGTTCTTATTATAGCTTAAAAATAGGGTGTCACCTTGATTTTTAGCTAAAATTTTTTAAAAAAGTGTTGACAAAAATAAAAAACCGGTGTATTGTAGAAATATAGTCAATAATTTTTATTAATTTATTAATGAATAAAAATTAAACTAAATAATTAATATTAGTAGGTGATAAGTATTTGAGATTTTTAATTGGATTAATTGCAGTATACCTATTTTGGCATTTATAAGGTTGTTAAAAGGCAAAAAATAAAGCCACTTGATACAGTGGCAAAATTTAGAAGGGCGGTGTTTATTTAGATTTTAAGACTTCTAAAAAAAGTGTTTATTAACTTAAAAAACAACTGTAAATAAACGCTTTTATTAAAAAAATTTATGTTTGTTTAGATTATAACCTAAAAAGAAAGCAATGAGGGAGATTAACAAATTTGAAAAAACGTACAGTATTTAACATATTGTCAGAGCTTGGGTGGGAAATAGAAAAAGACGGCGGTAATACGTATACTTTACATCAATTCAGCAATGCAGGGCAAGACTTTGCTATAACAATTAATGGAAAAAATGCTTATGAATTAATTAACAGTATTTATAATTGTTATGAAAACTTTGACGTATCTTATGAAACATATCTTTGGTTAGATAATACTGGACATGGTAAAAATGGCGCTCTATATGATATGGAGGATATATTAGAAGATATGAAGTGGTGTGAAAATATGATATATGAATCCTACAAAAAATTAGCACTTGAACAAAAAAGCTACTACCATGCAGCAACATGGTAATAGCAACGAACCGGCAAATAACTAAACGTACAAAATTTAAATTATAGGCGGTTGCTGAAATATTATAACACAACCGCTCCAAAATTGGAAGGAGCATTTTTTAATGGAAAAATTTAAGACAATAGAAGAAGCAACGGGAGCTTGGGTACGAGAATTTAATGCAATACCACAAAGCGTTATTATAAAGCTATTTCAAAACAATATTGAAGATATATACGGATTAACACAGCCGGAAGATGAATACAACTATACTGATTTTTTACCTATGTGGGGTACAATGTGGACTTTTGACTGTTTTATTGATGAAGAGTGGGCAAGAAAAAACATTGAAATAATGCAGGATTGCGGCTTTAGGGTATACGAGAGCGACGACTTTGGAATAATTTTTGGAATAGATGGAGCGGGATACGATTTTTACGGAGAGCATTGGATACCTTTATATAAAGCACGTGGGCTTAAATGGCATAATGAGGAGGTAGCATAATGAACGCTTGTAAAGTATTAGAATTAGCAAAAAGTAACGATATTTCAAAGATTATAGAGATGGCAAAACAGGAAATATCAGAGATTGCAACCAAAGAAAAGCACGGAGCAAGTAATTTAAAGCGTTTTAAACTGATTGTAAAGTATTTAAAAGATGCTGAAAAATTCAACTATAAATTGGGAAAGGTTTGGACTGAAAATAATCTACAGTGTTTTGCAAGTGGATGTACCGCCTTTTTACTTAAAAATCATTTTGAGGAGCTACCCATTAGTGAAGAAAGCATCATAAATTTACATGATTGTATGAGAAGTGCTTATACAAGGCAGCTAATAGAGTTTAATATCGCGGACGTAAAAGCAAAGCTAAAAATCTTTAAATCTGAACATAAGAGAAGTAAAGATCCTTGTTTTTATGAATTAGGCGAAAGTTTATATAATGCTCAGTATTTAATTGACTGCTATACAATTTTGGGCGGAGAAGATATAAAGTTTTATATACCTAAAAATGGCGAACTAATACCTGGTATTTTTGAAAACGAGAACGGAAAA
>CASPLG010000066.1 GCA_949422855.1 uncultured Eubacteriales bacterium
TACATTACAAATGAGCAAGTAGTTTTTTTCTAACTTAATTTGACAATTCAGGTGTTCAAATTTTATAAACATTATACTCCCCAAATAGATGAAAGTGATTGTGGTGTGGCAGCTTTATCAATGATTTTAAAGAATTATGGATCAAATGTTTCTATATCTTATTTGAGAAATATAGCTAAAACAAATAAAGAAGGCACTACAGCGTTAGGAATTATAAAAACTGCAGAGAAATTAAAGTTTGAAACTAAAGCTATACAAGCTGATATGACCTTGTTTGATATAGATAATTTACCCTATCCATTTATTGTACACGTAGTAAAAAATAATAAATTACTACATTATTACGTTGTGTTGTCAGCTAATAAAAACAGCGTATTAATTGCAGATCCTGATCCAAATGTAAAGCTTAATAGAATTTCAAAAAAAAAGTTCTTATCTGAATGGAGTGGAGTTGCTATATTTATTACACCAACTATTGAGTATAAACCTGTTAAAGAAAAGAAATCTGGGTTACTATCTCTATTTCATAATGTATTTAAAAATAAAATACTATTAACTAATGTTATAACAGCATCTATATTAATGACAGTTATTAGTATTGTAGGATCATATTTTTTACAATCTATAATTGATACATATATACCTAATGGTACGAAAAATACAATGGCAATAATAGCAATAGGTTTATCAATATTTTATATATTTAATTCTATCTTTCTATATGCTAAAGAATTTTTACTAACAATTTTAGGACAACGTTTATCAATAGATATAGTTCTAGGATATATCAAACATGTATTTGATTTACCAATGGAGTTTTTTGCTACTAGAAAAACAGGAGAAATAATTTCAAGATTTAACGATGCTAGTAAAATTATAGATGCTTTAGCAAGTACTGTAATTTCAATGTTTTTAGATGTTGGAACGGTCATAATTATAGGCATTGTATTAGCTATTCAAAGTCCAATATTATTTTTAATAACATTACTTACGTTACCAATATATATTGTTATCATACTAATATTCTCACAATATTTTGAAAAGTTAAATATGGAGAGTATGGAAAGTAATGCAATTGTTAGTTCATCAATAATTGAGGATATTAGAGGTATTGAGACAATAAAATCTCTTAATAGCGAAAAACAGCGATATCAACGAATAGATAGTCAATTTATTGATTTATTGAAAAAAAATTTAGAATATTCAAAAAAAGATATTCTTCAACGATCCATAAAAAATGGAATACAGCTAATTTTAAGTCTTGTTGTTCTTTGGATTGGTGCAAATCTAGTAATGACAAACAAATTATCACTGGGACAACTTATAACTTACAATGCGCTACTAGTTTATTTTATTAATCCATTACAAAATATTATAAGTTTACAACCTAAATTACAAAGTGCAAAAGTTGCAAATAATCGATTAAATGAAGTATTTCTTGTAGAAAGTGAATATGATCAAAATGCAAAAGCTGCGCATAGATTACAATTAAATAAGGAAATAAAATTTGAAAATATTATATATAGATATGGGTATGGCAAAGACATTCTAAATAATGTAAATTTTTCAATATTACCTAATGAAAAAATAACATTAGTAGGAATAAGTGGATCTGGAAAATCAACATTAGTAAAATTATTAGTTAATTTTTTTAAACCTACCTCTGGTAAAATAACATTTGATGGACAAGATATACACAAGGTAAATAAAAAAGAACTACGGAGTTTTGTTAATTATGTTCCACAAAGTCCATATGTTTTTTCAGGGACGATTTTAGATAACCTAAAGTTAGGTAATAGACCTAATATATCTATGGAAGATATTTATAAAGCATGTGAACTAGCAATGATTAAAGATGATATCGAAAAAATGCCACTTCAATATAATTCTCTTATAGATGAAGACGGTAGTACTTTATCTGGTGGGCAAAAACAGCGGCTAACTATTGCTAGAGCTCTTTTATCTACAGCACAAGTTATAATTTTTGATGAGTCAACAAGCGGATTAGATACTTTAACGGAAAAGAATTTAATAGATAATCTACTTAAACTTTCCGATAAGACCATTATATTCATAGCTCACAGATTATCAATAGCACAGAAAACAGATAAAATTTTAGTTTTAAACAATGGTTCTATTGTAGAGTACGGAACACACGATAGCCTTTTATCTAAAAAAGGTATCTATTATAGCTTAATAAATAATTAAACGGAGTAATTATCTTATGGAACAAAATTTTTTCGAAAGCAGTGAATTTTATTCAAATAGGTATAAAAATTTTTCAATATTAATAATAATTCCGTGTTTTATAATCTTTATTTCGATAATTATATTTTTATTTTTAGGCAAAAAAGAAATTGCTATTAACGGTATTGGATATATTTCACCTGTAAGCCAAGAAGCTGTTATCCAATCTACTATGGACAGTGATATTGAAAAAAATAGCTTGAAGGAAGGTAAACATGTAACAAAAGGAGAAAAATTAGTAGTTTATAAAGATCCAAATTCTGAAAAAAAGAAATATTCGATTAAACAAAAAGAACAACTTGAAAACCAATTGAAAAGTTTATCCATCTTAAAACTAGGAGTTCAAAAAAATATAGATATTTTTTCTTATACCGACCAGTTTGGATATCATAATGAATTAAAGGCATATCTTACACAAATAAGTATTTATAATCAACAAAACAATATATTACGATCACAAAATGATTCTAAGAAAGATAATAAAATAACAGATTACAATATAAATATTAATAATAGTAAGATAGAACTTCTACAATCAGAAAAACTATCTGAAATCTCAAAAGAAGAAAATAAATTGCAACAACTAATTAATGATCTTAATTCAGAAATAAAAATTAGTAATCAATACAATACTATTATATCTGCACCTATATCAGGCATTTTACATGTTAATGCTGATTATTTAGGTATGAATAAAGTTAGTACTGGATCTACACTAGCTAAAATATATCCTGACTTAAATAGTTTAAAAAAAGTAAAACTAACTGCGTATATATCACAGAAAGATATATCTTCTATACACAAAGGGCAGCTTCTAAAATTTAACATAACAACTAATAACTCTAAAGTATTGATTTTAGAAGGACAAATTAATATGATTAGTACTTCTACTGTAAAAATAAAAGGTGAAGAAGTGTATCAAGTATCAGCCATCACTAAAACTATATCTAAACAAAAAATACAAGCTATTAAATATGGCATGCAAGGAAATACAACAATTATAACAGGAAAAACTACTTTCTTTAATTATTATAAAGATAAGTTTTTAAATAAATAAGCATTGCGCAGTACTTAAGTGACTATAGAGTTAAATATTTTAAAATATAGCGAGGTTTTATATTATGCTTACGACACTTATTCTAGAAGGTAACCCAGAATTTAGAAAGAATTTACAAAATATTATTCAAAATAGAATATTGATAAATCCAACAAAAAGTGAATATGATATGGAAATCTCCTTAATAGCTGATGATGTTTCAGAAATGTTAGAGTATATTCAAAAACATCACGAAAAATCATTCCTTTTATTTGTAGATACTGATAAATTATCCGAGAATTTATCAATAGGAAAATTTTTGAAAGATAAATTAGATTTTATTGAAATAGTATATTTAACGAATGATGATTTTATATTTCGTGAAATTGTTGCAAATAAATCTGAACCATTAGACATAGTACAAAAAAAAAGCTCTATAGAAAAATTCACACAAATAATTCGAGAAAATATCGATATAGCATTTTCTAGATATAAAATAAATATTACACATGAGCATATTGACAAATTTACTTATGAACTAGATCATGGAATATTCAAAAGAATCTCTTTATCACAGGTATATAGTATAGAGACCATTACTAATAACAATAAACAGGTTTCATTAGTTTGCAGTTCTTTTAAAACAACGATTTTGGGAAATCTTAAAAATATTGAGACAACGCATAAAAATTTTTTTAGATGTAACCGTACAACGCTAGTTAATATAGACAATATTTATGCAATTGATAAATCAAATAAATTTCTAACAATGAACAATGGTACTGTACATAAAATTAGTACTAGAAAAATAAAAACAGCACTGGAAATTTTCAAGGATTAATAGTAAGAAGATAGTAGTTAAGACATAAAAAACGACTATAAATGGTTGAGTAAATTATTATTTTTGCGTTTACAACTAGAAATCGTACACTTAAAAATTTTATATCAATATTTATGTACAAAGATTATACTCATAATTGTTAAAAGTTAACAAAAAGTTTGAAAGGACACATGTATTATGAATACAACTAAATTTAATCAATTTTCAGAACTTTCTACTACTGATTTACAAGTAATTATTGGCGGGAAACATGGTGTAGTTTACCATATTACAGATGCAGTTGTTAGCTTTGGAAAGGGATTTTTGAATGCTTTTTAATGAAAGGATATGATCGTATGACTAATTTACAAATGTTTAATAATATTTCTGAAGAAGACTTATCAAAAATTAGCGGTGGCTATAATCGATTAGCTGGACAATTGGGTCATTATGCTGGTAAAGCAGCTATTGTAGCAGGAGTAGCTTTTGGCATTTTTAGCTAATTATTTATAAGGAGATATAGGCTTATGGATAAAAGAAAATTTGGTAAAATTTACATTTCTTTTTTACTATTTATGATAACTTTAAAAACATTATTATTTCCAGGTCCAATTTCCACTGGAACACTCGTAGCATTGATTTTATGGAGTACTTTTATGATTAAACTTACTCCTACTGAAAAAAATTAAATTTATTTAGTAACTCTGTACATTGTAGCCATATTATTATGATATGAAAAAATACCTCATAAGGTTATGACATAAGTCTCTATTTACAAAGAAAACTACTACAAAACATGATCGACGAGTTTCTAGTTATACGTTATTTTAGATAAGATGCTTTAGAGTAAAATAAGAGGCTGTGACATAAGTCTCCAAAAAACGGTCGTAAATGGACTTTAAAAATTG
>CASPLG010000067.1 GCA_949422855.1 uncultured Eubacteriales bacterium
TTTAATACAAAAGCACTTCTGAACGATGCCATTTATTTTTTTAGGCACTTGCATTTTGGTATGTCCCTTATAATCGATTTGAACTTCAATAAAACCACGATCCTTAAAACCACGAGTGATTTTCGAATAATCAAAACCATTTTCTTCGAGAGCCTGCCGCAGAAGATTTGGTATGATATACACCGCATCCTGCTCGATTTTCCCATAACATGGCGTACTGTCCGGCAAAAAACGATTTTTATTGCTCGTTATCCAGTCTGTCACGAAGTCCCACGCTCTGTCGATCGTGTCTGCTTTTTGAAGTTCCTTGCAGTTTTGGAGGATCCGAGCTCCAAGATTCACTGCCTCGCTCCATGCTTCTTTTTCGCCTTCCTTAAAAACGGAAATCCTGGAATAATATTCGCCAAGGCACACAATTGCTACGTTGTCGAGGCGAGTGTTATCGGGGCTTTCAGATTGACGTTTCTCGATTTCATTCCTTATGCTATTAAAATCCGACCGACTTTTTCTTTGACCTTTAACACAGTATCGATCAAATATTAAAGGAAAGCTCTCCTTGCAAAGCCATAGTTGTTTTCGCCTATGAGATGTGTGCAATGTGCTATATCAGTATCGTCTACCGGCTTTCCGTAAAGTTCCAGAGCCCTTGTTAATACACCATCGTTGCTTGACTCCTTGGTCATCGGCTGCTCACCACTCGTCAGAATATTATTTCTCCAGCTTGCTGTCTCCTGAACACCGCCTTCTTTTGAACCCCTGAGCCTTCCAAATCCATTACCCAAGCTATAAATAATATTTTCGACCGACAGCCTCTTATTGTTAAAAACCTGAAGTTAATCAATTGCAAAAGGGAGATGTTTAAGGATTCCCGCCATGCGCTCTAAGTCTACGCTTGTGGCGTTAAAACTGCCTATGGGCTTCATTGGGTTACCCTAAGCACGTATCGCTATCTTGATTGCTGCGGTTTTACCTAATTTCGAATTATGCCAGACATGAACAAAAAATACACGATGATTTAGAATTTCTAAGGGAGGAGAGGCAAAAGAGGCAGCAAATATAAATCACTTTCAAGAAGATTATTCTTTGACAACGAAGAAAGTATAAGAAAAATCAGGAATATAAACTATTCTTGAGATAAAATTTTCAGACTATAAATCTTAAAATAGCTATTTCCTTGCATTTTATCTTTCAAAAAATTCTTTTTTGTGCTCAAATTTTGTAACTTTTTAAAATTTTATCCACTTATTGTACAATTTTATTGGTGACTTTCCCTACATTGCTTAGAAATGTATTCCGACCGTTTTCTTTTATTTTGAGTATCCTGTTTCTCGGCTTCACACTAGAACTCCTAATTGTTTATGAAAATTTTAAGAGATGTCCAAATAAAAGACAGGAATAAAATTATTCGATGCAATTTAATTGGACACCACAAAAGTATCGTACTTTTTCGAAATTACTATGAAAAATTTTTAAATTCTCTCTTTTTTTAGACACTCTTAAATTTTATACTTCTCATACTAAGGAACATTAAAATGCTCATAAACTCCGATTTTTGAATACTATAGCTATTTCGATTCAAAATAACCCTAGTGAAATAGAAATATATCTCATCAAAAAGTTGAGAAAAACCAGTCTGAAAACATCTTCAAAAGCTGAAAAAATAGAATTTACGTAACAACTTTGGTAAGCAGAGATTAGCTATTTCGATTTAAAATAAGAAGATAAAATAGAAACATGGCTTATTCAAAAGACGCGAGAAAAAAGGTTTAAAAATATCTCATAAAGGGGTATTCATATTAGGAGGCACATAAGGAATTGGGTGTAAGTGCAGTTCAATGAAAGTATGGAAAAGACTCCTGAGTGAAGCGGAAAATTTAGAAAACCGGCCAAGGGAAAGGCCGGAAATAAAATTCCATAACGAAGAACTTAAAACGTACATTTAGAAATCCCCCGATGCAATGCTTTCAGGTATTGCAAAAAATTTTGGTGGTTCAACCGCTTAGGAATTCGACACTTTGAAGCACGTCGTAATCAGCTTAAAAAAGAGAACCTTTCTACATAAAGAGAAAAGAAGAAAAGCGCAAAGAATTTGATGAAAAGATGTTCAAACCTGTACTCGCAAACACAGACATTTTCTACGTTAACGAATGCGGCGCAGACAGATTTATGGCAGGGTAATATGGTCGTGCAGAAATTGACAAAAGAGTTTTCTTACCTAAACCGGGGCGGAAATTCAAGTTAGCAAATGTTGTGGCCGCTTTAATAAATAGCGTACCCACAGCTGTTAGAATGTACGAACGGCCAATGAATTCCATATTTTTTCTAGTTTGGTTCGAATGTAACTTTTTCCCACATTTACGGGAAAACAGCATAATTGTCTTAGATAACGCGAACTTCCATAAAAAATCTGAAGTCGAAAGAACCGCACGATTTTACAAATACCACGTCGTTTGTTTTCTTCCTTATTCTCCAGATAAAAATAAAATTGAAAAATTTTTGGCGAATATGAAAAACTGGCTACGTATAAAAGCTAAGTTTTTTCCACTATTCAGGACGCTATTATGGATTATTTTGAATCGGAACAACTATACTATGAAATTTTCAATAGCAAAGATGAAATAGCCATCGAAAACGGTCGTTGATATTTCATATAAAGAATAAGAGCCTTAACATCAAAATATTGCTAGGTGCAAAATTGTAACGATTACTATTTTCATGTAACGATTGCAGTTTTTTGATTTTTGAAAATGCACCCTATTGAAAAATATGGGTGCATGATATAATAATAAAAAAGAGATGCAGATATGTGATAAATTAAAAATTCAGTGCGAATTTTTAAAATTGAAAACTTGTGATCCCAGTAATACTGGGAAGTTAATTGTATCTAAATCTCAAGCCTCTGCCATTCCAAAAGGAAAATCTAGATACAATGTATATTTTATGTAACGATTACTTCTGGATTTTTAGAGTAATCGTTACAATTTTTCTGCGTGGGTGCACATTTCTTTCGGCTGGGGTGCAAATTTGTAACGATTTATAAATTCGATAATTTTTTATCCTACTTGCCTTAAAAATAAATTGAGTAAATTATTTGAATAAAGAGGTTATATTAAATGAATTTTCATCATATTGGAGTTCCCGTTGACAAATCTAAATTAAGTAATAAAGCTAGATATTCTACCATGTTTAAAATGTACTCCGAGGATGCTATCAATGATTTAGGAATACATATTGAGTATCATGCATTTGAAAATGGATGTCCTTTAGATAAAAGGATAACTAGCAAAGAGCACATAGCCTTTAAAGTTGACAATATAGAAGACGAATTGAAAGGGAAAGAGGTATTAATGCCGCTTTATGAGCCATTTAAAGGCTATAGGTGTGCCATGATATTAGTGAATGATGTGCTAGTTGAACTTATAGAAACTACTTTATCAGAGAAAGAAATTTGGGAAGACGAAGAAACATTAAAAAATGGAGTTCTGTATAATGACAGTCTATAAGATTTAATATTATAGATGTTAATCTATATAAATTTTAAAGATGCTTACTACAAGGTATTAAAAATGTGTCAGCTTACAAGTGTGCAAAGGTAAAGATCAAAAAATTTGCAAAATCTCAAATTAAAAAATGACTTTGCAAAAATAGAAATTTTGAGAAATATATCTGCACTGGAAAAAAGATTTTACAAGAAATATAATGTAAAAGTTTAATTGGGAGGAATAAAAATTGAGTAAACTTATGTCAAATTATTATGGTAGTTTGTGCACTGAAATGTACGAAATTCTACACAAAGCACCTCCGCAAGATGAATTGAATTTTTATTTATCTTATGCAAAAGAGGGAGAAAACATCCTAGAGCCACTGTGTGGTAGTGGAAGATTTTTGATCCCTTTTATGGAAAAAGGTTTTAAAATCAAAGGAGTAGATACGTCAAAGGAAATGTTAGAAAAGTTGAAGCTAAAATCTCCAAACGCATCAGTTGTACAAAGTAATATTGAAGATTACTCCACAAAAGAAAAATTTGACTATATTTTTATTCCCTCAGGTTCTATTTCGCTTTTTACTGATATAAGTGTATGTGAGAAAATTTTACATAAAATTAAAAATTTACTGAATATTGGAGGAAAATTTGTTTTTGCAGTGGATACAATTACCAATAGATGCCCAAATGACAACGACTACAAAATTTCTAAAATTGTAAGTACTAAAGAAGGATTCAAGCTAATTTTAAAGAGCAAAAATTATTACGACGAAAGTACCCAAACACAATCTTCTCCGAGCATTTATGAATTGTGTGATAATGAAAAAATACTGGAAAGTGAAAAAATGGATTTTAAAACACATCTTTATAGATGGGGGGAGATGGAAAATTATTTGAAGAAAACTGGATTTACTTCAATTATAACTTATTCTTCTTTCTCAAAAAAGACTGTAATTAATGAACAATCTGAAATGTTCCTATTTGAGTGTCAACTTTGACATTACGCCTCTATTTATCACTAATCTAAAAAATTTTTATTTATAGCAAAAGTTTATTTTGCTTTGATACCGTTCCTAAATTTATATATATAAATTTTCCTGTCAAAGTAATAAGCTCAGAAAAAACTTTTACTCTAACTTTTATTATACTATATCTGTTTTCCTAATTTTGATATCTTATTATTTCAATTATTCCTTGAAACAGGAGACAAATCTAAAAAATCGTATTATAATAGGTTGAAAATTAACTGTTACAAAGATGATTCTTTAGACAAAAACAAGCAAAACGAATATTGTTTCTACACGACAAGGCGTATATATCCAGTAAAAATTAGGAGAAGAGCATATAATGGAAGAGAAATTTAAATTAATTGATGTGGAAAAATGGAACAGAAAAGATCATTTTAATTTCTTTTCTGCAGACAGTGGCTCGCCATTTTATGATATTACAACATACATAGATGCTAC
>CASPLG010000068.1 GCA_949422855.1 uncultured Eubacteriales bacterium
GTCACAGCCAATTAAAAAATTATCGGAAATAAAATTAATAAAAGAGTACTTTATAAATAGGAAAAAATGGAGAGATTATACAATGTTTGTTCTTGGAATAAATACTTCATTAAGAATAAGTGATTTGCTTTCACTGAAATGGAATGATGTCTATAATTTTGATTCTAAAACATTTAAAAAGCATCTTGTAATTATAGAAAAAAAGACGAAAAAAAGGAATGTAATTGCTCTAAATAGTCATGTTGTAGATGCTTTGAAAATTTATTCTTTACATTTACATGAGCCATTTTTACCAGAATATTATATTTTTTTAAATCATTCTCATAAAAATGTTCCAATTAAGCGAAACAGAGCCTATACTATAATGAGACAAGCAGCAAAAGCTAATGGGATAGAAGGGGTAATATGTTGCCATTCTTTAAGAAAAACTTTTGGCTATCATGCATGGAAAATGGGAGTTCCTTCTGCCGTAATAATGGAAATTTATAACCATTCTTCAATAGAAGTGACCAAAAGATATTTATCAATTGATCAGGATGATAAAGATGATGTTTTTAAAAATTTATTGTTATAGAGTGATATGTTAAAATCACTTGATTCACCAGTATTTCCAGCTTGAAAAAATACAACTAATTTAGTATACTAAATAAGGATACAATTCATTAAAAAATGTATTATATAAAAAACGAACCTGATAAATTTGCTTGAATACTGAAACAAGAGAGGATAAAAAAGTAATCCTTAAAGTAAATAGTAAAATGTTTTTCCAGATAAATATTACATTATGGCGGCTCATAGAGGCCCAGAATAATCATGGCTGTATTATTATTTGACGGTTACCTTTATCAAGATAAAGTCAGCAAAGCATTAGAAAGAACTAATGTAAGCGTCAAATAAGATAATGGATAAAAAAATAATCACCAACCCTCTATACGAAAAGGGTAATGGTCATCGACACCGTTCTTGTACCATGGGGATCCTATGGCAGATAGTCATCCAGATATTCCGGATTCCCAAGAAATCTACTCCCTGGCATATCTGATAGGATATACTTGATGTATTTCATTGCATCCAGGCCATTGGCCTTCGCTGTTTCGACCAGGGTATATATCCCTGCACTTGCAACAGAACCCTTCGGACTTCCGGCAAACAGCCAGTTCTTCCGGCCGATCACAAAGGGGCGTATACAGTTCTCGCTGAGTTATCTTCAAATGTGAATAACTCAGCGAGAATGCAATCCGTCCATTCGCAGTAGGCCGGAAGAACTGGCTGTTCAGCACTTCCGTAGAGGGAGCAAATGCCAGTGCAGTAGTGTACACAAGGGTTGAGAGTAACCGCCAAATAATGATACGGTCAGATATAAAATCACCCCAGCCCTTTGCGAGTTGGAGTAATTCACTATAATTCATATGCGATTTTTGATAGATTGGAGTTTTTCATTTCAGGGTGCCAGCTCTGCGAGCTGCTCATTAGATATCTCTTTTGTTGCTCGATGCTCCAGAAGGAATTTAAAATATTCAGTCCGTGTGCTTTTGCCATCTCAACCCTTGTGTAGACTACCGCACTGGCTGTAGCAGCTCTATATACAGAGCTGCTACAGCCAGTCTCAAAGGAGCTACCGTCAGTGCTATTGTGTATACTATGATTAAGATGGCAAAAGCGAATGATCTGAATACCTATAAATGTCTGGCATATCTCTTGTCATAACGACTGAATGACAGCCACAAATATCCGTATCCAGCAACGGACTGCTGTTTTCAGAGCAAAGGCTAAATCCGGATTAACCATAGATGAATACTGCGAACAAAACGACATTTCCTGGAAGGCTTATTACTACTAGCTCTGGCGGGCCAGAACTGCAGTATTGGAACATATTCATACTACCTTCGCAAATTAAATGAGACCGTTTAGCCTCTCTACTAATGCAAAATATTATTTTGTTTTTTAAATACAAATTCTGCAAAGTCAAAATCAATCTGGTTGTCAATATCTGTAGCTTCTATTTCATCTATAAGATAAATATTGGGTTTAAAACCCACAACATTTCTGCATGATATCATACTTTCCCGTGAAATAATGTTAATAGCAAAGTTTAAAGCGGAAATATCGGGCAAATCCTGGCTTCTCGGCTGGTATCTCAAATCATAATTAATGGGGATATTATCTTTAAATAAAAATTCCTTAATTAAATGTGCCGAATTTAGGGAATCATACTTATCTAAATTTTTCTTGTATTCCTCCACTGCATTATAAATAGTATCATCTCTTAAAAGCGGATTGGTAACATTTATATAAGCAATCGTATCTGCATTAAAGTTCTCAGCCATATTCTTATACACATCACTCATTGAAACAGAATTAGAAGCATAGACTTGCTCACGCTGGACTGTTTCACATCCCATCCTGCATGCTATATCAAGCATTTCCTTGTCATTTGAATTGACAACAATACCGTCTAGGTTTCTAATTCGCTTCAACTGGCTAAGCTTTATTTCCAATAAGCTGCTTCCTGCAAATGGCCGTATATTTTTGTTTTCAACTCTAACAGAACCTGAACGCACTGCTACTAATGCCTTTATTCCCATAACTACCTCCTATTTACTAATCCAAAACCAGTCTCTTAATTTGTATTTTTTAGTTAAGTTATCCTTATCAATCAGCACTTTAATTATCCTATCAATATCAGTCTCACTTTCTCCAAACTCTTTATAATAAATTTCCTTGATTTCATCTTCATAAAAATCACGAATTATACTTATATAATAAATATAACCTTTAGAAGAAAACCGACAAATTCTTGAGTTATCAATACCTAATTTTAAAAGCTGAATTTCTATTTCATTATAATAATTTTGGCTGCTATTAATTATTGAAACTTCTTTATATTGAGATAATGCCTCCTGTATGTCTAAAACCTTTATTCCATTGTATATTTGCCCCTGTTTTTGCTTGTTGTTATCACAAAAACATATAATATTATCAATCCCCGCCCTTTGTAGTCCTTCAACGAGTTCTTTTCCAATATCCGTAAATCCAAAAACTATTATTTTATTTTGCTGCCTTGCCCAGTCTACCATAAAATACCATGAAATATGTTTTTGCCATGACTCTGCACTTTCTTCCATCTCTTGATACTCTTGTGTAGAAATTAATTTCTTCGCTTCTTCTCTCCAAAGATCACCGCATTTACATCTAAAATTATACCAAGGTTTTACCTTATTTCCTACAAAATGTACTATTAAAGGACTATTACACCCTTCCTCTACTCTATCTTTTAATAACAGGGGATTTTTTTCTAATAATTTAGGCGTTCTATAATATCTAGCCTTTAAATTATATTTAAGCGGCAGTCTTAGAATTCTATTATGACAACATATATTTAAAATATCCTGATCTGCCAGAGAATATTTTATTTTCATATGCTGTTTGAATATATCTACCATTTGGTTTTGTCTAATCAGATTTAAATTCATTAATAAAATACCGGCATTAATATAAATATCTAAATCAATGCCAATCTCTGTTTGTCTCGCCTCACTTAATTTCAACTTTTCCTGGCAGTCCCAGTCTATTACGCCAGCAAGAATATGGTCTTGAATGTCATGCTCATACAATTCACTTAAATCGCCTAATACTAAAATATCTGAATCTAAATATATAATCTTATCATATTCAGGTAATAGCTCACTTATAAACAGCCTATAAAATGTAGCATTCGATATATATGCTAAATGACTTGTTGCATCTTCTAATAACGCCTTCTCTACTTTAATCAACTGTAAAGAAAAATTATAGTACATCTTTTGAAGACTTAAAAGCATATCTTTTAAATCACCTGATAAGTCTTCAGTATATAATAGATAAAGTTCATAAAATGTAGCTTCTGATGCATGGCTTAAAAGGGAACTCATCGCGACCCCTAATGGTATTCTATAATTATTATCGCAAGCAAAAACTACTGGTATCTTTATTTGATTTTCCTTCCCCATAACACTCCTTAGCGATTCTAACCTAAAACAATTTATCAAAATTTACTCTCTCAAATACTTCCAGTTTCCCCCCTCTTGTAGCATTATATATACGAAATCCATTCTGCCTGGAAGCCTCTTCTGCAGCCTCGTATGCTAATAAACTCTCTTTTTGGAAAAATCCATTCATATTCTTGCTCTTTACTTCCGTTTTGCTTAAATAGTTTTTAACAAAATGGTTTTGACTATTAGAATTTGAAGAATTGTAATTGAAATCAACACCCAATAAATATATCTCCTTTAACCCCAAATATGCCGCCAGTTGAATACAACCGTACGTTATTGTATATCCAAATACCACTTTCCTTGATATATCTAACGAAAACTCCGGCCTATCTTCTATTAAAGGTTCAAATGTTCTATGATAGCGTAGAACCCCTTTCTCCCGTTCCTTGCTATCCGTAACCTCCCAATCATCTGTGATCAGTTTATTCTCAATATCTAAATCAAAAATCTCTTTTTTACTTCCTTCCAAAAGTTTCAGATCTTCAATCATATAATATTGAGGTCTCCATTTAACATCCTCAAAAACTTTAAATATACGATTCATGCTTATACAAATTTCATTATGCTCATAAAGCGTCTCTAAATCACTTACTCTCAAGCTTGGGCCTGTTGCAATAATAAATCCCCTCTTCCCCTTATGTAATCCTTTAAGCCCTTCCAGTTTGTCATTGTGGTATTCTGAAAAAACAGCCGAAAAATCCCAGCACTTAAAAATATTACCTTTCAGCGCAG
>CASPLG010000069.1 GCA_949422855.1 uncultured Eubacteriales bacterium
GTTAAATATGCAAAATGAGTTTTATAAAATTGGTATTTAAAGCTGTTTTACGCCAAAGTAATTACCCTATTTCTACCAATTTCCCAACGCTGTATCATCTTTTATGACACTCCCTTTTTAAAAGAAGTAGTGCCAAAAAAATATATATGTGGTACAATAAATATTATATAGTAATTCAGTTAGGAGAATCCATTATGAAGTTAATTATATCCATCATGAGCAGAGAAGATTCTGATATGGTAGTTGACGCATTAAACGAAGAAAGAATTCAAGTTACAAAGCTTTCTACCGCCGGAGGTTTCCTCGGTTTTGGAAATATAACGTTAATGATTGGCGTTGAAGATTATAAAGTGGATAAAGTTATATCCGTTATATCGCAGTACAGCAGTAAAAGAAAGCAGTTACTCCCAAATGCCATGCCCGCTGAATTAGGAATTTCTACGGTACTGCCGTTTGAAGTAACTGTTGGTGGGGCAACTGTGTTTGTTATAGACGTAGACAGATATAAAAAGGTGTAGATAAATTGAAAAAATTTTTTGACTCAAAGACGGAAAAAATTTGTGGTTTGGCAGCTAAAGGACTGCTGCCTCACGCAATACTTATTGAAACTCAAGACATAAACAAAGACGCAATAAAATCTGCAATACATATCTCAAAGACTCTTTTATGTAAATCGAGTGAAAACATTCCATGCGGCAAATGTACATCTTGTAAAAAAGTAGAACTGAATGTTCACCCCGATGTTCAAATCATATCCGCTAAACAGGGATATAAGTCAATACGAACTGATGATGTGAGAGAGCTAAGGTTGGATGCTTACTTAGCCCCAAATGAGTCCTTTTATAAAATTTATATAATATCTGACGGAAGCCTTATGAATGAGCAGGCCCAAAATGTACTTTTAAAAATTCTTGAGGAACCCCCTCAAAGGGTTAAATTTATAATACTATGCAAGTCAAGATTTTCTATGCTCCCAACGATAAGGTCAAGAGTTCAAATTTTTGACATATGTCAAGACATTAAAGAAAGTACATCCTCAAAGGTTAAAAGTATAGTTGAAAGTATACTTAGCGCGTATATTAGCGGTAATAATTTTGATGTTATGAAGGCAAGTTCCAAACTTGTGAAAGACAAAGAAACATTCATACAGGTTTTAAATGAAATTGATTTTATTTTATCCGACTTATGTATAGCAAAAGCTGGCGGTAATTTGTTGTGTAGGCGTGATATTCCATGTACATATTCATTAGAGAAATTAATTAAAACAAGAGACAACATCGTAAAGATTAAAGACTTACTAGGCAAAAATGTCAATAATCAATTAGCCCTTTGCAAGCTGTATATGGATTTGGAAAATTAAATATAGAAAATAAAGTTGTTTTAACAGAATTCAAAGGAGGTCGTATTATGGCAAATGTTTTAGGAGTGAGATTCCGGGAAGTTGGTAAAATATCATATTACCCTTATGAAGGAGGTAATCTTTCAGTGGGGAATTCTGTTATCGTTCTGACAAAGCGCGGGCTGGAAAACGGAACGGTTATGATTAAAAAAAATCTTTCCTCAGAAGTGCTTTTAACCACTGAAGAAAGAATCGTACGCAAAACCACAGTAAAAGACTCGGAGATTATACAACAAAATCGGCAAGACGAAAAAATATTTTACGGTATATGTAAAAAAAAGATCGCAGAATATGGTCTAAAAATGAAATTAGTAGGCACCGAGTATATATTCGATAGAAGTAAATTGATTTTTTATTTTGTCGCCGAAGGAAGGATTGATTTCAGAAATCTCGTTCGAGAACTTGCTTATATATTTAAGACAAGGATAGAGCTTCGCCAAATAGGTGTTAGAGATGAAGCAAAAATGATAGGGGGTCTGGGTGCGTGCGGCAAACCCCTCTGCTGTGCAACATTTCTCGATAATTTTCAGTCCGTCTCCGTGAAGATGGCAAAAGACCAAGGACTCTCTTTGAATCCTGTAAAAATATCGGGTATATGCGGCAGGCTCATGTGCTGTCTAAAATATGAAGAGAGCTCTTATTTGGACATTTTGTATGATATGCCCAATCCGGGGGATACAGTTAATACCCCTAACGGACCGGGAAAAGTAATTTCGTTTAACGTAATAAGCAAAACAGTAAAAGTAGAACTCGATAATGCTAAAATGGGGCTACCTGTTACTTTTGAAGTCAAAGATTTATCTTTTGAGTAGCAGCAGATAGCAAAGATATGAATATTTTATTTATCCCTGAATTTGTTTTTCATCTCAGAGACAATCATATTTGCACATTTATATATATTTCCCCCACCCATAGTCAGAACCAAATCTCCCGGTTTGGCTGTATTTAAAACTTCACTGGCGGCATTATCAAAAGTGCCTACGCAAATGCAATTTTCAATTCTCTGCCCCAAATCCTCAGAGTAAATATCATAAGTATTTACCTCTCGGACAGGCAAAATATCTGTTAGGATGACCCTATCAGCCAAAGATAGGCTTTTTGCAAATTCATCTAAAAACATGAAGGTCCTCGAAAAAGTATGAGGCTGAAATACTAAAATAACCCTTTTAAAATTCATACTTTTGGCTGCGGTCAATGTGGCTTCAATCTCGCTGGGGTGATGAGCAAAATCGTCGGCAATTGTAACTGCCCCGACAGTGTCAAGTATCTCAAAACGTCTGTGTGCCCCTTTAAAAGTTTTTATTGACTCGGATATATCACCTGGCCTCACTCCTAATTCCAGACATACAATAATTGCAGCCATAGCGTTGTAAACATTATGTTTTCCGGGAATATTAAGATCAACATGGACTATAAACTGCTTGTCATAAAATAAATCAAAACTTGCAGCTTGGAATTCATCGAATTGTATATTTTTGGCATGGTAGTCATTTTTGTCCGATAGACCAAAATATATCTTTTTGCATTTAGCATCTCCGGCGCACTCACAGGCATTTCCATCATCACCGTTTACTATTAGAATATCCTTAGTTTGCTCAGCAAACTTACTAAATGATGACTTAACGCCTTCTATGCTTTTAAAATAGTCCAAATGGTCAGCATCTACATTTAAAATTATAGCAATGCGGGGGTGCAGCTCCAAAAAACTATCAACATATTCGCATGCTTCACATACTATTATATCTGATTTCCCCATACAACTGTTTCCTCGTATTCTCGGCAAAGTTCCTCCTATTATAGCGGTAGGCTCCTTATGGGAATCAAGGAGAATATGTGTAATCATTGATGTAGTGCTGGTTTTTCCATGAGTGCCGGAAACTGCTACAGAGTTTTTATATTCATCTGTTATAATTCCTAGCATTGTGCTGCGCTGCAAACAAGGTATTCCTTTTTCTCTGGCTCGCTGTATTTCGGGATTGTTTTCTTTAATTGCGGCGGAAAACACCACCAAATCAGCATTGTCAACATTTTCAGGGTTATGACCGATAAATACTTTAATTCCGCTGTTCTCTGCTCTTTGCGTAGTTTCGGATTCCGTAGAATCCGAACCCGACACATAAAATCCCTTATCAGAAAGAATTTTTGCTATCGGAAATATCCCTGAACCACCTATTCCTATCATATGTATGTTCTTTACATTGTTTAAGTTTATCTTATGATCTCTCACCATCTACATTCACTTACTTTCTTCTAGATTTTTTATAATACAAATATTTCTTCGCCGGCGATTTACTTAATTTCCCCAGATTTAAAAATTTACTGGATTTATTTTATACTCTTCGATTATTTATTATCACCCATATTATTAATGCTATACCGGATAGTATCATAATCCACGATATTACACCTTTTATCAACTTTTCTTCGGAACTTTTTACTTGTGATGGAATGGTAATATCATTTTCTTGAATGACACTGTCCGAAAGATCCGGTAAAGTAATTTGATTTTGAACCGGCTGTTCTTCATTTTTTGGAGGCTCTTCATTCTTATTGTCTGCTTTTTCGGCAATCTTTTCAGATTTCTTAGATTTCTCTGCTTTTTGGGAAGATTTTTTTGGTTTTTTTTCAGCTTCCTTTTTTTTCTTTTCAGCTTCTTTTTCAGCAGTCAAGGTCCCGGACTGTACCTTTTTGGATTCATCTGGATTGTTCTGCTGAACTTGAGATTTAGGGGCTTCACGTGGAGGAGCTCTTTGAGGTTCTGATGAATTATTGTTTATTTCTTGACTGTGGGAATCGGGTGCGCAAGACTCCGGAATATCTTCCGCCTTAACAATAACGTTTATAGAAGCAAAAGTAAACACAAGCAAAATGCAAAAAGTGTTGGCAAAAAACCTTTTACTGACAATCATTTTTCTCCCCCTAATGAAATCATCTGTATCTAATTTTAACTTCAATATGCCTTAAATTCAATACGATATTTTATAATTTATTTTTGTAAATAAAAATAAATATCTTTTTAATTGTAGGATCCAAAATAAAACGTCCCCTAATGTTAACCTTTCACCTTGTTTTAGATTAAGTTGTATTAAAAATAACGTAAATATTTTTAAATTTAGTTTTGCTCGCATCCAAAAATCAAATAGTCATTGCCCATAAAATGTAACTTGATAA
>CASPLG010000070.1 GCA_949422855.1 uncultured Eubacteriales bacterium
TAGAATGATCGATAGAACGATTTTGAGGCGATTTTAGACGTTGATGTGATGATTTATTGGAAAATTTTTGGGGAGAATTGGGGGTGTTTTTTTAAGGGAATGTGTGAAAAGGTTACTGGCCTCGCCCTCGCCCTGTCGGGGAAAAAGACGGATGTAAAATAGCCCCCGTTTTCTCGGATTTTCTCGGTGATTTGAGTACCATTTTACGTTATTAGTCGGTACTCGTTTTCTTTTGGTTCGGGGGAATTTTCCCTATATTTTATAAATCCTTTTTCATTTTTTTAGTGAATATTTTTTATTATGGATTTTCTTCCGTTCCGGACTTCGGCTGATTTACCTGTGAACCATCAGAAAAACCATTGTCTGTTTTGTCTTGGCTCTCGTTTAAAAATTCATTAAATTTCTTACCTGTATCCCGTTCAATTTTTTCTTTTATCGCTTGGATGATAAAGCCACTTCTTGTATACGAAAAGCACTTGCAATGCTTATCAAGAATACTAGCTATACTTGGCTTTATCTGCAAATTTATTTGTTTATATGCTTTTTTATTATACTTATTTTTTGCTTTTGTACTAGATGTGCCCATAATTAATACCTCCCAATTTCAATATACTAGAATAAGTATATTACATCGTATTACTCTCTTTGTCAAGTTGTGAATTATGCACACTTTATTATACTTGTATAAGTATATAATATAAGAGTAGTCAATCAAAGACAACCAACCTTGAAAACTGAACATATAAACGGTGGGTTAAAAAATCCAAAAAAACAGTTCGTACTTTGAGTAATTGTGTTATAATATTAAGAGAGGTAATTGTGATGCGTTTTAATGGAGGTTTAGACATGGAGCTTGAATTACTAAGCAAGACAAATGATAAAGTATTTAAGGAAATTTTCACCAGGAATAAAAGTTGTATGGCTGATTTTCTCAAGTGCGTCTTAGAAATACCAGATGACGAGTTTGACTATTTAGAGTACGTGGACACTCATACAAGGGTAGAATCAGAGCTTGACGGAGAGTACATACTAGATATTTGTGTACACACAAAGCACAATGTCGTTGACGTAGAAGTCCAGGTGAGACGCTCTCCGGTCATAGAGCAAAGAATAGTAGTTTATTTATCGAACATGGTAAAGGATCAGACGGCGAACGGGGTTAAATATTCAGACCTAAAGAAAAATGTTAGTATATTAATAGCCGCAGAGCACAACCTAAACGATGATAATAAATATTTTCACAAGTACACGTTGAGAGATAGAGATAATAACTCAGAATTTACGGGCTTGTTGGAAGTGGATTTATTGGAGCTGAAAAAATTGCCTAAAAATGCAGATAATACGCAATTGTGGAATTGGCTGGAGTTTATAAAAACAAACAGCCGGGAAGAGATGGAAGAGCTGGCAGACAAAAATCCGGAAATAAAAAAGGCGTACAATTCATTGAAAGCACTAAGTTCTGATGAAGCAATGAGGCACGCAGCACATCAAAGGGAGATGTACATCCAAAACGAGATGGCTATCAATGAGGAGAAGTACGAGCAAGGAAAGGCAGAAGGTATTAAAAAGGGTATAGAGAGAGGCAAGCTTCAGGAAAAAGTTGAGATAGCCAAAAGTTTACTTAGTGCTGGAATGGACACGAACTTTATTGCTAAACATACGGGAATGACCACAGAAGAAATAGAGAAGTTGAAATAATCAAGGTAAAATTACAAGAAAGAACTAACCACCTGAAAAAGGGTGGTTTTTTATGCTTTTGTGCTTTCAAGTTTTATGAATTGAGGTTATTTATTACTGTTCTCATTGGATTTTTCAGCTAAAAACTCATCAAAGCTTTTACCAGTGTCCCGTTCCATCTTCTCAGCAATTGCTGTTATTACAAATGGGTATTTTTCAACTCCGTATTCTTTGCAATATCCATTTAATATATCCATCTGCGTTTTTCTCAGTTTTAAATTTAATTGCTTATACGTTTTTTTTTCATATTTGTTCCGAGCCTTCCGTTGTGCATCTGTTGAGATTCCCATATTAGCCCTCCTCTCTAGAATATTTTTATATTATTCAAAAATTCAGTAGTTGTCAAGTTGTAGCATATTCCATAAAATATTAATAATGTACCGCTATATATTTATATCGATAAGTACAAAAAATTATTGACAATATAACTGTACCGTGATATAATATAAGAGTAATCAATCAAAGGATTGAGGGGACCTTGAAAATTGAATAAGTGGCGGACAGTGCGGACCTTCGGCAAGGCTGGAACTTGCGACGACCCTCCAAATGTTACCGATTCAACATAGAGGACGAGCGAGTACAGGAAACAAGATTTCGGGCGAGTGGTTGCACTGTATAAATAATGTGTATTGGAAGATAATGGAATTGAAACAGCGGTTATGAACCGTAACCGCTGAAAAATTAAAAATAAAGGAGATTTTAAAGAATGATTATTGAAAACACAACAGATTTAGAGAGAAGAAAACTAGAAATGTTAGCGCTTTTTGATGATTTAGAGTGTGAGGAAATACTAAACCTAGAGGAATATGTCAAGGGAAGATACTATTTTGACTATAAATTGGCATATTTAGAAAAAGCGATTGAACTTTTTGAAAGCGGTTTTTGTGGGGAGAGGTGAAATAGCAGGGGGGAAATAATTTCCCTCTTTAGTCTAATAAAAAAAGGAATAAAAGGAGATAAAAACATGGCATATTTAAGGGTAGCATTAACGAACTTAGGAAAATACAACGAAGGTGAGTTGATTTTTGAATGGCTTGACCTCCCGGCAAGTGATGAACAAATAGAGAAAGCATTTAAAAATATTGGGGTAGCAGATGGAACTATGTACGAAGAGCACTTTATTTCCGACTATGAAACGGACATTGAGGGTCTAGAAGTTGGAGAATATGAAAGCTTAAGCCAACTTAACGAAACAATGGAAAAATTGGACGCATTAGACGATTATGAAATTGAAGAAGTTGAGGCAATTATGGAGGCAGAGGGGCTAGGCCTTGCCGAAGCAATAGGCGCACAACAAGAGGGAGATTTTATATATTACGGTGGAATAAAAAGTTATACAGAGTTGGCGGAAATGTTTGTTGATGAAGGTTGTTTTGGTGAAATACCGGAAAACTTACAGTATTACATTGACTACGAAAAGATTGGTCGAGATCTCGAGTACGACTACACACAAACTAAAAACGGTTTTTTAAGCATAGCGTAGTGGAAAAAGTCGCAAGCTGACCACAACGAAAGCCGGCGACAAGTAACACAACCAAAGTATAAAAGGCGGTTACAAAAACATTATACCGTAACCGCTCTGAAAATAAAAGAAGGAATTTTAAAAAAATGAAAATCACTAAAAAACAAGTTGAAAAATTTGAAGAAGGTTGCGGAAACGGCTTTAAATTTGATGTCGAGAGTTACTTAACCGGTAACGACAAACACCTTTTTAAGTACATAAGTTTGGGAAATAACCGGCTATTAAGGGCAGGCATTGAATACAGAAGCGACGAGACCGGACAAATCCCGGTATTATCCTTATCTATGTGGATGACCGCTAAGGAGGATTCAGAGCTTTTAGTCGGCAGTGGGAAGACAGAATACATAACTTTATACGAATCTCAGAAAAGAAAAAATTTCAAACTGTTAAAAGAGTACAGCCACAAGGCAACAGATGACTATATATTAAAAGCCTACAGTAGGCGTAAATAGATATGCAAAATGCAAAAGTTAGCTAATAAATCCAAAGAAAGAATTAATCAATAGAAAGGAATTTTAAGAAGTATGAAATATTTAGAAGGTAATTCAATAAGAAAATTCGTGAGGAAAGCAATTATCAAGAAATTATGGGAACTGGAGGACGAATCTATCAACACTTCAGACTTAGGCATCACCCTTTTTCAATATGATTTTATGGATGGCGGTTATTTTCTTAATGATTTTCAGGCTGTGGCGTGGCAAAAAGAATACATTGACGATTTAGGCGAAATAATTGAAAAATTTAAATCTCAGTTCGACCAGGAAACGCTCAACAAGATTTTAACTGACTTTTTCCATTACCCGGATATGTTTGTATTGACGATTATAAGTGAAACCGCAACTTACCTCCTTGCCGAATGTAAAACTGTTAAGGAAAATTGGGATAATGAAATAACACTAAGCAGTAAGATGATAAAGGCTCTGATACGGGAATTAAACGGCTGCAGATATAAGTGTGGGAACAGAAAATTTATGTTAAGAAATATACCGATTAGAGGAAAGGAATTAAAAAAATGCAGTGTAAATTAGAAATACGAGTTATAAACGGGCGGAAATATTGGATTGATGTAGAAAGTAATAATATTTGGGATCAGAGCATCTTTTCAGAGTCTCAAGCCGAAAAAGCGTATCAGTCTTTGAGAAATTGCCTTAACTCCGTAGATTGTGAAAACTGTGAAGACTGTGCGGACTGTGAAAATTGTGTAAACTGTAAAAATTGTAAAAACTGCCGCAATTGTGAAGCATGTCGAGGCTGTGAAAGATGTGATG
>CASPLG010000071.1 GCA_949422855.1 uncultured Eubacteriales bacterium
CTTTTGTTGCTATCACCTGAGGGAGTTACAATAGGGAATGTTCTCATTTGTATATGGGGCGCTGTTGACCTGGTTATTGGTATAATTGGGGTTCTTGTCTTGTACTATTTTGACAAATACAGCAGATGAGGACATGTGATTAATAAATTAATTCCAAAAATAGTCACAATCCTGATAGACATCTTTAATAATGATGGAATTGACAAGTTGATGGAGGAACTTCAATCATCAAGCAATTGAGCAAAAAAATAGAAATGAAAAATTAAAGAGACAGGAAATTCCTATCTCTTTAGCAATGTTTGCACCACAAACAATCCTCCATAGAAGGAAAATCTTATGGATTTTTATATAATTCAGGGCTATTGTTGTGTTACTAATTTGTTACTAACCACCCCTATTTTTGTGAATCTGTGACCACCAAAAACCTTGAACTTTTGCCATCCCTAGGTCTAAAGGCTCCTCCAAATTTATGTAATCAATAAATTCTTCTTTTATATTTGTTGATGCTTTAGCGGGATTAAACATTTATTTGCACTCCTCTATGTTAAAAACGAAGTAATCAATTCCTTTTGTGTTTTTATTGAAATTGCTGATACGATTTAATGTATCAAGTGTAAATTCACCTAAAAAGTCATACATGTCATTGAAATTTACTCCAGCAACAATAAAGCACGACCTTTCACTTTTGAGTTCAAGACGAATCGGATTAATTTTGTCATATGTACCTTCACTGTTTGGCATTGTATTTAAGTAAGCTTTTCGTCCATCATGAGTAATGACATAGACACTTCCCGTATAGTAATGACAATCTTCAAATTCACCGATATACCAAAGGTGGTCTACGTAAAATGGCTTAATTTCTTCATAGGAAGAATTTTCTGTTAACATTACCTTCTCAAAATGTAAACACTTACCTTTGAAACGAATTTTATTAATATCTCCGTATATGATTTTATGTTCGAACAAACGTATAGCTTTTTTAGTAAATCCTACTTGCTTCAGCAGATCAACGGTTATATTATAAAATCCCATTTCAACATTAGATAGCGAGAAAGATCTGCTTTGATAACTCTCGGTTATCTGTTCATCAATTTCAAAGCTATGGATAACAGTATCGTTTTCATAAAAGGAGATACGGAACTTAGCAGTATTGTCCCCAACAAATGCTTTACTAGAATCCCAAATGAATTTTTTCCCATTTATCACAAATGGAGAGAAATTGAATTTTTCCTTCAAACAGATTGTCAAAATTGGGATCATCTCCATATTTTCTGGTTTTACAAATACTACTAACTCTTTTTTCTCGTTAAGCATGGAATAAATTGTTTCTCCAAGCTTAAACGAATTGAGCATGTTACTCTCTGTTAAAAATCTGTTATTGCTTAAGAGAACTTGATACCCTATCATAGGGATGTCTATAATGAGTTCATCAGTGTTGGAGTAATTTTTATACCACAAATCTTTGCCATATTTCATTGAGAATTCGCTATCACCAATCTTCCACTTTAATACAGGCGGAGAAAGAACGATTTCTGCGTCATCGAATGGAATGATTATATCCCCTTGATTTATATCGAAGGTTACGCTCTTATCGTATTTTTCAGTTAGAAATCGCACGGTTCCAAGATTGTTTTCATCAAAATACAATTTTTTATCGTAAGTAATACTTATGCTATTAAATTTTACAACATTATAAGATGCTTCTATTCTATTATCATCATAAGTGAAAATATTAATTTTCTGTGGCTCACAAACATTAAGAAGTTCGGTTATAAGAAAAGTCCTATATCCTTCATCTTCAATACAAGTAAAATCTTTTAACCTAAAATTAGTTGTTTCGTATCGAATGCCATATTTTGATATATCAACATCAGTGTTTACTTTTACCTTTAAATCGCCATCAATCACGATATATTCTTCGCCATTACATATAAACTTCGCATTGTTTTTTCTGTCAACAACAATTTCTATGCTCCGCTTTTGCTTTTCAGCAGCGAAAAATACTGTTCGTTTAGAGCTTTGAAGCATTTCTCCATCTTTGACACTCATAATATACAGATTAGGTTCAAGTGGGATTTTCTTAATACGATCGGGATAAACGGAAAAAGAATCAAAATTGGGGGTAAACAAAATATAGTTTCCAGGTAAACACTCTTCCTGCATGATTTCTCTGCGATCTCGAAAAAGTATATAATCTCTGAACAGATATTTTTTTGAATTGTAAATAACTTCGTCACAATGAACTATCTCAATAGAACAATCAACGATCCCGTTTATAGACACAAGATTGTCCACATAAAGGTTAAATTCTTTTGTGGCCATAATAAGTCCCGAACCAAAGGTAGGTATATCACGTTGATCAATAAGTTCTTCATTTCGGTAAATATTCAAAATAGGCTTATCGTAGAAGTTCTTTTTCAAGCGTATACTTGGAATTGTTAAAACAGCCTGTCTTCCATTGTAATTGTATTTTGGACTAATAGTAGAATAATCGGTAATTGCTCTTTCGGCCACTTTCTTTTTCGGCTTAGAAATACCGAAGCTTTTTTCTTTTTCTATCCACCAATTACGAATAATAGAATTGTAATAATACTCTGTATCAAGGATTTCTCCACTGAACACTCTATCCAATAACGAAATAGTATTTTCTATATGTTGTATCATTTTTTCGGGTGAATCAATTGCCATACGTTTAATTCCAGCCTTTAAAGAATATACTTCGCTACCAAGTGCGATATCATCTTCAAGCGATCTTTCTTTTGTAAATGTATGTCTTAGTTCTTCAGCTAAAAGAGTAAATATTTCATCATTTTTGTTGTATGTGAAATTCAAATCCTCGGAATACAAATTCCAGCACAACTCCAAAAAGGATTCTGTAGAATTGAGTGGAGCAAATGCATGCACTAAAATGGTAGCATAATACCTTTTAGTGCATCCTGACAAATATATGATTTTTTTATTGTTGCCAAGCCGTTCAATGACATTTGTGAGATACAAATATATCTTTTGTGAAGCGGATGTTCCAATGAGTTTTTTATAAATATGTTTCCAAAACGTGTCTTCGTTAGCATTCCATTCTTTGATTGCATTAACCATAGCAACAAAGACTAACTCATCATATTCTGTAGGTATTTTATTTATCCATTTTTTATCATATTTTCGAAGAAAATTGCTAGTAAAATCATAAATTTTTTCAAGATCTTCAACTAAAAACACATAGTTTCCAATAAAATTCTCTGCCATAGCATCTGTGACTTTCTGTAATAGTAGCTTCACAAATTTCCCTCCGTAAAATATATTTCCCTTTTCAAGCATTGTTTTACTTATTCTTTATTAATATTATAACATATAACAGCTTGTTTGTTAATTCATTTTTTAATGTTTAAATGGAAAAAATTATGTTTTTATCGCAATAATCATTAGGTGTAAATTAAATCAGTATTTACGATTTTGGTAGCTCTACTGTGGATATTCTTCATCAGAGTAGCTCAATTCATTTGACTTTTTGCTTTAGGCTGTTCGGTCACGCCGTCACGCTCAGCTATCTGCTTTATGAGCCGAAAGAACATATCCTCAGCCTGTTTATCAATACTGTTTAATTTGCACTCGTTTCCTATAGTTCCAAAAGGTATCCACATCATGTTTTTTGACACGGAGAAGCTCTCGGTTGGTGTCAATATGTTTCCTGAAAATTCAAATACGTTTGAAACTATGAATTTGATTGTATCTGAGCATACAACACTTCATGGCGAGAACATTATTTTTGAAGAAGGGTAGTGGCAGCCGGAGCTTGGTTCCAGAAATGGAAAAAATCCAACATATTCTACCGTATACAGGTACGCTCACTACAAGCGATTTAATAATCTGTGCTATGTTTCATTCCATGGGAAGTGGAATATAACAAACGCTGGGACAGACTACGCTTGTGTCAATGGTCTGTCTTTTGTGTCGAGAGGTAGTCTAAACGGGCAATCGCTCGCACTCCATGAGATGCATGGAGCAATCAATACAAATCCTACAAGGTGTGGGATTATCCCTGATAACTCATCTCGCATAGATTTGCAAGGTGAAAACGGAGCATACTCTGCCGGGTGGCAGACAGGCGAAGTGTGGGTGGGATTTTCAGGATTT
This sequence comes from uncultured Eubacteriales bacterium, assembly GCA_949422855.1. Taxonomy (GTDB): domain Bacteria; phylum Bacillota; class Clostridia; order Oscillospirales; family Acutalibacteraceae; genus CASPLG01. The sequence continues at coordinate 4,132 of CASPLG010000071.1, forward strand.
TATTTGATTAAAACTTGAGTTTGCGGCGGACGCTCCTGCTGTGACGGCTGACACCAAAGAACACAAAATAGGAGAAACTTCATTTAAAATATCTAAAAACAGCGATAGTCCCATGAAGCCTTGTGCTGTGC
>CASPLG010000072.1 GCA_949422855.1 uncultured Eubacteriales bacterium
AAGTCTGTATGAAAACACATTAAAAAATATATTTTTTCCATTATTTGTTGGGCTTTTTTTATCAACCGCCATGGGATACTACGGCTATAAAAATAAGGGTCTTGTTTCAGGTATAAACAGCGTGGCTGTAATGTTTTGCGGTGTACTGCTGGGGATGGCAATATATATACTGATAAAATTTGTATTCTTGAGAGACAGATTTAACGGTTTAGGTAAAAAATCGAACTATAAAAGGGAGAGATAGACTATGTTGGATATAAAAATAATAAGAGATGATCCGCAAAAAGTAAAAACAGCGGTAAGGAATCGCAATATGAACATGGATTGCCAAATAGATGAGGTCTTGAAAATAGATGAGAAGCGAAGAGAACTCATAGCAAAAGCTGAAAGTATCAAGTCTGAGCAGAACTCATTGAACAAGCAGATTCCTAAACTGAAGAAAAGCGGAGAAGATATTTCTGAATTGATGGAGAAAATGAAAGATATGTCGACTGAGGTATCTGAATATAATTCCAAGATATCTGATTTAGAAAAGAAGCAAAGGGAAATCCTTCTATCTATTCCCAACATTCCGCACGAGAGCGTGCCAATAGGTAAGGATGATACAGAAAATAAAGAAGTCCGGAGGATTGGAGAACCTAAGAAGTTTGATTTTGCCTACAAAGCGCACTGGGATATCGGGAAAGATTTAGATATTTTGGATTCAGAGAGGGCTGCCAAGGTTACAGGTTCACGGTTTCATTTTTATAAGGGGCTAGGGGCTAGGCTTGAGCGTTCTATAATAAATTTTTATCTTGATACGCACACGAAGAATGGGTACAAGGAAATATTGCCACCTTTCATGGTAAATAGAGATTCAATGACAGGAACTGGGCAACTCCCTAAATTTGAAGAAGATGCATTTAAGATAACTGAGCCTGATTATTTTATGATTCCTACAGCAGAGGTTCCTGTAACTAATATGCATAGAAATGAGATATTGGACGGAAAAGAATTACCGTATAAATACTGTGCATATTCTGCGTGTTTCAGAGCAGAAGCCGGGTCAGCAGGACGTGATACGAGAGGACTTATAAGGCAACATCAATTCAATAAAGTTGAGTTGGTAAAGTTCAGTTTACCGGAAAACTCTTATGATGAACTTGAAACCTTGACAAATGATGCCGAGAGGGTTTTAAAATTATTAGAGCTGCCGTATAGGGTGGTAAGTCTTTGTACGGGAGACCTTGGTTTCTCATCTGCCAAAACGTATGACATAGAGGTCTGGATGCCTTCATATGACAGGTATGTAGAAATATCGTCATGTTCTGACTTTGAGGATTATCAGGCACGCAGAATGGCTATAAGGTACAAAAATAGTACCAACGACAAAGCCAATTTAGTACACACTTTAAATGGTTCGGGGTTAGCGGTTGGAAGAACTGTTGCAGCGATACTTGAAAACTATCAAAATGCGGACGGCAGTGTAAGTGTACCTAAAGTATTGGTTCCATACATGGGAACGGACGTAATTAAGTAGTATAATAATATAGACGAAATAAACCCCGAGGTCATTTATCCCCGGGGTTTGTGCGGTATTCGACTATTTTTGCCCGTCAGAGAGGCCTCTTATTTTAACAGAACAAACAATTTTCTTCTATAAGATTCAAATTATGGTTATAGCAAGTGGTTGGCGTTCGTGTTCAGACTTTTGGAATTTATATTATTTACCATCATCTACTGCAAAACCCCATACCTCGTCTTTTATTAGAGGATCTATAAACTCTTCATCAGGTCATGTATAACATAACTAAATGCTGAACAACGGGCTTTATACAGCGCTCCATCGGCAAGAATATATATGCCCCCCAATCCAGCAGCGGTAACTACTATAGCTCTTGCTATAGATTTAATTTTTGCATTTCTAGCTTTTATCTCCTCATCCAGGGTGTCGTAGGGGTTATTCCCTCTAGGGGTGTAACCACCAACTACACTTTCAAGTATTTCTGATTCGGACAACTTCTCCATATCGCTGCCCTTTTCCGCTTCAACTCTTAGTGAGCGCACAATCTGAACAAATTCCTTAGCGTCGTCAATAGACATATCTACGCCTTTAGATTTGCAGAATTCAACAATTTCCTCTAATGAATTTTTAGATAACAGCTCGGTCAAATACTCCTTATTTTTCACAATTTTTAAAATCTTATCAGTCACAATAGCACAACCTTTCTTTATTATAGTATAGATTTATGCTCAAAAACCGGTTACATATAGCGCTCCGTTAAATACAGCGCTCCATTGGTAAGGATACATATGCCCTCCAATCCGGCGGCGGTAACTACTATAGCTTTTACTATAGATTTAATTTTTGCATTTCTAGCTTTTATCTCCTCGTCCAGGGTGTCGTAGGGGCTATCCCCTCTAGGGGTGTAACCACCAACTACACTTTCAAGTATTTCTGATTCAGACAACTTCTCCGTATCGCTGCCCTTTTCCGCTTCAACTCTTAGTGAGCGCACAATCTGAACAAATTCCTTAGCGTCGTCAATAGACATATCTACGCCTTTAGATTTGCAGAATTCAACAATTTCCTCTAATGAATTTTTAGATAACAGCTCGGTCAAATACTCCTTATTTTTCACAATTTTTAAAATATTGTCAGTCATAATAGTACAACCTTTCTTTATTACAGTATAGATTATAGCATTTTAAACCAAAAATACATAAATATTGCACAATAAATTAAATATAAAAGTTAATATTTCTATATATAAAAACAGATTAAGATTTAAAGCACAAAACAAGCAGCAAGCCAACTTTAATTTGGATGACTTTCCTTTCTTATCTTATCTATCAGTCTTTTAGTATAATAACATCTTCCGATATCGGCTAAATACAGCGCTCCATTGGCAAGAACATATATGCCCCCCAATCCGGCAGCGGTAACTAATATAGTTCTTGCTATAGATTTAATTCTTGCATTTTTGGCTTTTATCTCCTCATCCAGAGTGTCATAGGGGTTATTCCCTCTAGGGGTGTAACCACCAACTACACTTTCAAGTATTTCTGATTCGGACAACTTCTCCATATCGCTGCCCTTTTCCGCTTCAACTCTTAGTGAGCGCACAATCTGAACAAATTCCTTAGCGTCGTCAATAGACATATCTACGCCTTTAGATTTGCAGAATTCAACAATTTCCTCTAATGAATTTTTAGATAACAGCTCGGTCAAATACTCCTTATTTTTCACAATTTTTAAAATCTTGTCAGTCATAATAGTACAACCTTTCTTTATTATAATACAAATTATAGTATCTCAAACCGGAAATGCATAAATATTATACAATAAATTAAAGATAAAAGTCGATATTTTTACACACAAAAACAAATTAATATTTAAAGCATAAAACAAGCAGCAAACCAAAGTTGATTTACTGCTCGTATAGATTTTATTATTTCTTTCCCTCAGTCACTTTTTTATATATATAGGCTCCGGTAAATGCGGACCCCCCGAAGAAAAGAGCGCTTATACCCAGTATGCCGGAATAGGTAACTAATATAGCTTTCGCAAGGGCCCTGGCTTCTGCTTCTTTTGCCTTGGCCTGTGCATTGGCTTGTGCTTCTTTTACCCTGATTTCTTCGTCTATTGAATCGTATACGCCGCGCCCGGATGAATTATACCCACCAACTACATCATCAAGAATCTTTTCCTCAGATAGATTCTCTAAATTGCCGTTATTCTTTTCGACTTCGACCTTTAATGAGTGCACAATCTGAGCGAACTGCTTAGCGTCGTCAATAGACATATCTACGCCTTTAGATTTGCAGAATTCAACAATTTCCTCTAATGAATTTTTAGATAACAGCTCGGTCAAATACTCCTTATTTTTCACAATTTTTAAAATCTTATCAGTCATAATAGCACAACCTTTCTTTATTATAGTACAAATTATAGCATTTCAAACTAAAAGCACATAAATATTGTACAATAAATTAAATATAAAAGTCAATACTTCTGTATATAAAAACAGATTGAGATTTAAAGCATAAAACAAGCAGCAAACCAATCTTGATTCACTGCTTATGATCTATAACTATTTAAGAAGTTATAACACGAAAAATAAAATAAAAAGACATAGACGTTAGCATCAACCTATTTTTCCGGATTGTCGCCAATCAAGTATTTTCGGCACC
>CASPLG010000073.1 GCA_949422855.1 uncultured Eubacteriales bacterium
CACTGACTATGTCCAACAAGTAGCTAGTTATAGGAACAATATTCCACGTAAAAGTTTAAACTATAGAACCCCACTAGAAGTATTCATAAAGTATATTACGAATGAGCAAGTAGTTTTTTTCTAACTTGATTTGACAATTCAAGTCTATTTAAACTGTATACTTGACGAACCCCAGTGCCCGAAATAGGTGGCTTTTAGGATTTTAAAAGAAATCAGTTCTATAATAAATTAAAAATCGTGTTGGTAGAAAAAATCGTCTACTTCTACCAACACGATTTTACAAAGAGCCAGTACTTAAATCTCTTTTTCTCCTGTAAAACTATTGTATCTTGATACTTTAAGGAGTTTCAATCATTCGATCTGTTAACCGTTATTTTTTGGGGTCTAAACTTAATAACATAGCATTAATGGCGACGATGACTGTTGACACAGACATTAGGATTGCTCCTAATGCAGGGCTTAATGTGATACCAATGGGAGCCAAAATTCCTGCAGCTAGAGGGATAGCTATAAAGTTATAACCAGCTCCCCAAAATAGGTTTTGTTTCATTTTACGAGTTGTTTTGTGTGCTAATTCAATGAATGATTCAATATCTCCTGGATCGGATTGAGTCAATATGACATCAGCTGAATCCAATGCAACTTGAGTTCCAGCACCTATAGCTATACCAACATCTGCTAAGGCAAGAGAAGGAGCATCATTTACACCATCACCTACCATGATAACTTTCTTTCCTTCATCTTTAAGTGTTTTAACTAACTCATATTTGTCTTGTGGAGATTGATTTGATCTATATTCAATCCCTAAATCTACTGCCGCGCCTTGAGCCGCTTTTTCATTATCACCTGTTGCCATAATTGGTTGAATATTGTTCTTTTTAAGAGCTTTAATTAACTCTTTACTCGTTGGTTTTAATTCGTCCCCTAAAGCTACAGCACCAATGGCATCATCGTTTTCTACTAAGATACTAAGAGTTGCTCCTTTTGGAATATCCATATCAAGATTACGTCCATAGGCTTTTTGACTGATTAATTGGTAACGGTGCCCACCTGCTTTACCCTCTACTCCAGCACCGGAAATCACATCAATCGAATCAAAAGATGCTGGACGTATATTTTGCTGCTCGGCGAAACTTATAATTGATTGAGCAATTGGGTGGCTAGATCCTCCTTCAATACCTGCCAATAAGGCAATGATTTCCTCTTTTGTATATTTGTCATTAAGAAGTTTTACATCTAATACTTTAAATTCACCAGTTGTTAAAGTACCCGTTTTATCTAAAATCATCACATCTGCATCTTGAGCTATTTCTAAGGCTTGGCGGTCTTTTACTAGTAAGCCACGGCTAGCTCCTAAGCTTGTGCTACGGGCGGTTACCAATGGAATAGCCAGCCCCAATGCGTGCGGACAAGCAATAACTAATGTAGTAATAGTAAATATAACTGCCGCTGGTACATCTTCTATAACCATCCACACTACAAAAGCAATTAGCGCGACAATAACAGCAATATAGAAGAGCCACCCTGCAACTTTTTGAGCAATATTTTCTGCTCTGGAAGGCTGACTTTGAGCTTGGCTGATTAAAGTCTGTACTTGAGAGATGAAGGATTGATCACCTGTCTCATTCACTTTAATATAAAGAACCCCTTCTCCATTTGTTGAGCCTCCGATTACTTCATCGCCAGGGCCTTTTTTTACTGCTTTTGACTCCCCAGTTAGAAGAGCTTCATTTAAACGTGATTCGCCACGCTCGATAATCCCGTCTGCTGGCACATTTTCTCCGGCTTGAACACGAATTAAATCACCTACCTTTAAGTCAGCAACTGGTCGTGTTTCAATTGAATCGTCTTCTAATACAACGTGAGCATCTTTCGGCACTAACTTAGCCAATTCTGCTTGTGCGTCTCCTGCTTCTCCAATAGCTTTCATCTCAATCCAGTGACCTAATAGCATGATTAATAGTAATGAAGCAAATTCAAAGAAAAAGTCCATCACGTGTTCACCCGTTACGTAGGTAATGATCACAGCATAAATACTGTATAAATATGAAACACTTATACCTAAAGAAACGAGTGCCATCATTCCAGGTTTTTTTTGTTTAAATTCGTCAACTGAACCTTGATAGAATGGACGTCCACCATAAATAATTAATATAGTAGATAAAATAGCTACTACAATATCATAATATGGAAAAGTAAACTGGAATGGTAGTTTAAATCCATGTATAGGGGATAAGAGCATAATAATGATTCCTAGTGGCAATGACTTTAAGAAAAGTTCCTTAAAGCTTCCGTGATGATGGTGGTCATGCCCACTGTGCCCGCTGTGCCCACTGTGCCCACTGTGCCCGCTGTGATCATGCCCAGCATGATGTACTTGATGGTGATTATGGGACGAATATTTGTTGTCATTATTCATTTTAAATTCCTCCTTATGCTTAATGATGATGTAAATGACATTCGCATTGTCCTTCTGGACAATTGCAATCCACTTCTTCTACTGCGAAAGATTTTTTCATCTCTAATATTTTTTCTAGTCGATCTATATCATCGAAGCTTAAAACATGATCTTCAATGATGCTTCCTATTACATTTCCGACTTTCTTATTGCAAATACGGTTAAAAATATCTTCTGCATAATCCCTTACGGCTTCTGTCTCTTCAATATTAGCAGTGTAAATAAACTTTCTACCTTCATGCTCTGTATTTAGTACGCCTTTTCCAACTAATCGACCTAAGATCGTTTTGATAGTGGATTGTGTCCAGTCCATTTTTTCTTGCAATACGGAAATGACTTTTTTACTAGTTACTCGATCATTTGCCCAAACTACACGCATGACTTCCCATTCTGCATCTGTGATATGAGTATTAAATTCTATTGTGCTCATTCTCCTTTCCTTCTAGTTGTCTACAGATGCAAACAAATATGTTCAAAGTAAGTTTACCATTGTAAACGAATTATATCAAGTCTTTTTTTGTTCTTGGTCTTGGCATAATATTTCCTCCTACTGTCAATTTGATATTATGTATCCAGATTATTTGCAAGGAACACAAATGACTCAAAATTTAAACGCTAATTAAATATATATTTTTATATTGAGAGCAAGTTACTAGTTAAGTAGCTCGCTCTTTTTATTTGGTATGAAATTAGGCAGTTGTGGATTTTATCTAATTGGAAAGGAAGAGGTAACATGAGAAGAAAGAAGATTAGCTTTGTTAGACTTAAACAGGAAAAGTTATGTATTAAGGGATTGGAGGAGCTAGAAGCAAAACCAATCTCTTCACCCTATGACATTAAAGATCTAATGATGCCATTCTTTAAAGACTTAGATAGGGAAATGATGTTGGTACTCGGTTTAGACACAAAAAATAAGCCGACTGTCATTAGTGTAATTTCGATAGGGACATTAAATCAGGCGACAGTTTCAACAAGAGAAATTTTTAAGACATTGCTATTAGCAAATTCGATCCGATTTATTATTATCCACAATCATCCCTCAGGAGACACCACTCCGTCTGAAAATGATCTGAAATTTACGCGAAAAATAAAGGAGGTTGGAGAGTTGATGGAAGTGTATCTTCTAGACAGCATCATTTATGGTGATGATCTTAGGAGTTTACGAGCAAATGATTGGAGGGGGATAAGTATTGGTAGGATATGAATTAGCAAAAAGAGAGTTGATTTTAGAACTTGAAACGATAATGCATGTAACTATTGATGAAGAACGAATGGTATACGAAACGCTTATGCTAGAACGATGTGAATTAGATAAAGTAGTTTAGAAGTTAGTCCCCAAAAACGAGCATTATGTGGTTCTGTTGCAAAGTTTTAAATAAAGAATAAAATTCCTTACGGTATCTATGATTTAAGCTGGGATTCCCAATAATACCTTGATTTCAGTACAGACCGAAAACCCGAAGAGAGTGCCTTCTTTTCGGGTTTTCTTATATAATCCTCGAATGGCTTCCATGCCTTTAATCGTGGTAGAGGCAGTGCGTAAACTTCGATAGAATTTATTGCGTCTCTTTACTGGACGATGGTCTTGTTCAATCAAATTATTCAGGTATTTAATGGTACGATGTTCTGTCCCTTGATAAAAGCCGTATTCTTTTAGTTTCTTAAAGGCACTGGCTATAATGCCCTCTAAGTATACAGATGAA
>CASPLG010000074.1 GCA_949422855.1 uncultured Eubacteriales bacterium
CACTATTTTTCTGCATTTATAGCGTGTAGATCCGCTTTTTAACTGTTTTTACGAGTTTATCCAGTTCCTCGAAATTTCTTTTTAAACCTATTGACATGCCCAAAGATATGTTATACAATGTTATACAAGGAGGTGATATACATGTCTATGATAGCAATAAGAGTGTCTGATAAAGAAAAACTGCTGATTGAAAAGTTTGCTTCGTTTGAAGGCCTTCCAACATCAAGCTACCTAAAAAAATTATTCTATGAAAAACTGGAAGACTACGAAGACATGAAGGCAATAGAGGAATATGAAAACAGTGAGGAATACAATAACCCAGGGAAATCATTTTCAGAATTTGTGAAAGAGTTAGGGCTAGATAATGAAGTATAAAATTGAAATCAAGCCGAAGGCTGAAAAACAACTAAAAAAGATAGATAAAATCCACAGATTACACATAATTAAATGGATTAGTAAAAATTTAGTAGATTGCACAAATCCATATACGCATGGAAAGGCACTAAAAGGAAATCTAGGTGAATATTGGAGGTATAGGGTGGGCAATTACCGGCTCATAGCCGAAATAAACAACGAGAAGATAACAATATGTATAGTTTCAATAGGACACAGAAAAGAGATATACGACTGAGTATATCTCTTATATTTTTAACCTCTCCAGCTGAGTTCTTAAATTATTTTTCTCACTGAAATTTCTATATGCTTTTGTCCATTTTAGTCTGAGTTTTCTGTTTTTCAGGTATTTTTCTTTTGCAATATCCCCAACTTCCTCATCTTTGGCTTCCTCCATTGCTTTTTTTGCCGTGTTTTCCTTCCTCTTATAGCTTCGTATAGTCCGCTCAAAATATCTTTGTTTTTGGTGATCTTCGTACATCTGTTTATTTTCTTCCATGCCATACTGTTTTAGATTGTTTTTCATTGTTTGGGGGTCAAACGGGATTATATTATGGCGGCAGTTCCAACCGCAAAGCCCTGCACCTGTGCCGTATCCTGTGCTCTGAACAAAATCTTTATATTTCTCCATCATTTATACCCGACAACACGTGTTATTTTTAGTCCATCATCTGTACCTATTTTATATCCAACATCCCCCTTAACAAATGAGCTTGCACAGTTTGTTACAAAAGTAATAGTGTTTTCCGAGAATTTTATTTTTGCGGTTCGCCAAACAGTACAGTTATATGCTCCGTCAGCGTCCTTTTCGCCACTGACACAAGCTAGCGTCATGTACTCCAGAGAGGTATATATCTCGCCATATGTAGAATCCATGGCTACATCATACTGCCCCAAAGCATATACACCTATCCTAGAAAAATCGGTATACGGTTGACTTGATGTAATGGTTTCCGTTGTCCCACTATCATTACTGTACAAAATAGTGGGGGTTAATTCGTGTGTCTACATAGTTTTTAGTCGCTGCACCGTCAAGCTTTTCCCTATGATCTTCCGTAAAATCATAGGTCGATAGTCCTTTTCTCTCAATTTTATCAACTTTCAAATTAAGCTCATTTGTTACGGCATTTTGTGACATTACAAAATCGGTAAGAGTACCTGTGGTTTGTACAATAGCAGGCATCTTACTATCTATTTGAGACTTTGTATATGTATCTGCATCATCAGCTGTGACTACTACATTCCCTTTTTTGCCGTTAACTGATATAACATCTACATTGTCAGTGTGGCCGCTCGGGATACTTGACTTTCAAACTGTTTTTGCTAATTTCGTCAACTGCCTCTGATATTGCGGCTGTATGGCTTTGCATTCCGCTTACAACCCTAAAATGTACTTGGTCAAGCTTATCAATTAAGAGCTTTTGGCTTGATTTTGCTGTCGTCCTGGTCAAATTGTGAACCGTTCCTTTTGTGGATTTTATGTAGTATTCCAAAATATTTTTCATACGCTCCGAAGTTTGGAGGCTTAACGGTTTGCTGTGTCCATAATCAACAGCGATTCTTGCGACTGATTTATAGTAGCCAATTCCTGCGGTTTTAAATATGTGTTCTATCTCTGAATCGCTGTATTTTGTCGTTTTCTTTATGTACTCAATAATTTTATCAAGGTGCAAGCCCATTTGTTGGAGCTTCCAAATTTCATATTCAGCCGTCCCTGTGATGACCTTATTTTTCAAAATTCTTGCCACAATGTCATCTAGTGCATACTGGACTAAATCGTCATAAATCTCAACCAGCCTGCTTGTTGCATGGAACAAATAGTTTGTTTTGTCTATCAATTTATTTCACCGTCCAAAAATTCAAGAGACATGTTGCTGTTATTTTTGTCTTTAATCTCGTTAATTTTAGCACTTGCGGTGTCCTCGTCCTCACCGTACCACTTCATGCGGTACTCAACTAGCCCCTGTGCGTCAATCGCAATATCCTGTCGGTCTTGCAGCCTTTCCTGGTCTTTGCTTTCTATGATTCTATCGTCAAAATCAATATTAATAATCTCACCGTTGATATTAAATAGTCCATATTGGTTACCGATTTTAACAATTGACTGAATCATTTCTCTTATAGCACTATCCAAAACTTGCTCATGCTTTTTTAGGGTTCTAAAAGTTTTGTTATTTTCCCTGATAACCTCAGTTGCTGTTTTGCTCGTAACTCCCTTTTCAAAACTGAAATAATCGGAATCTAGCCCAAGTTTTATGGAAAGAAGCATCGGCATAAACCAACGATAATCGCTATTAGTTTCAAAAATAGGGAGGATGTCGTCAACCTCTACTTGCGTTAGGTCTCCATTTCCGCCGTCAATAAATCTAAAATTTCTTATGGTGTAATTGTCAAATTCGTTCAGTGTGTGTACCTGTAAATCTAAAATTTGCTCCGACTTTTTTGTGATTTTATTGAATCGCATTTTTTTATTTGCAAAAGCACATTCATAAATTCCATCACTTTCAAACGTCAGCGGGTAGATATTTCCGGCACTCACAAACTGAATCTTTATCTTTTTATCCTTGTCCAAAGATAATAGAAAGCAGCCTGTGCCGGCAGCAAACGTTTTTTCTATACCTTGATTCGCCTTTACGAAAAAATTATTTGCCTGCAGGATTTCATCCAGTATTTTTGTGTGCTCGTCAGTCCCCAGCGTGATTTTTACCTTCTCATTCATTAGTAAATCCGCAAAATTTTCACAGATTCTCTTCGGCAACCCAAGACTAAGCCTATTTTTCGTTACTTGTTTTTCGCCATTGTACACGTAATACCCATGAAAGCTATCTACAAATCCCCTGTACCAGTCAAGATATCCGCCTATCGTCTTAAATTCGCAGTTTGTATACGGTGTGTCATAGCCGATTCCTCTAAAAAAACCATTTAAATTCACCTTTTCACCTCTTTCTATCTTTTTAGGGCGATTAAATGAGTTTGCAAGAGAATTTATCGAGCTGGATAAAGCATGGCAAAAAAATCTTCGGTAAAAAGCGTTAATTCGTCACAGTAAGCAGCTTGCAACGTCATTCCTCTAATTTTGTTTTCCGCCCGACTGTCGTTTACACACTCTAAATATATTTTTCTACCAAACAAAACCGCCTCTTTTTTGGATATAGAAAACAAAAAATCACCTTTGAGACAGAGACTTTCAAGCAACACAAGACAGTTTCGCTTTAAATTCGTGATTGTTTTCCCAACCATAAGAAATTGGCTGTCTTTTGGATACTGTGCGACCAGTAAATAAACTGCGAGACAATGTGAGAATACGAGGCGATACTCCGCTGCAGATTCGGCTCAGGACGGGATAGATGAGGCTCAGTTTTGTCTGGAAGATATTCGGGGGTACCAATTAGAATATCCTGTGGTAGTTGACGTAGAAGATAAAGAAATGCTAAAACTTAGTACTCATCAGAGAACGGATGCTTGTATGGCTTTTTGTAATGAAATCGAGAAAAACGGCTATTATGCAATGGTCTATACAAACAAAAACTGGCTTGAAAATTATCTTTATGCAGATGAAATACTATCTAAATACGATTTATGGCTTGCTCAGTGGGGTGTGGCGACAAAGTCGTCAGCCCGAATGGGGACACCATGTGAGCAAAGCGAACGTGGCGATGAGCCAGCATATAATTGTGGGATTTGGCAGTATTCGGAAACAGGAAAGGTTGACGGAGTAAACGGAAATGTAGATTTGAATTTTGCGTACAAGGATTATCCGT
>CASPLG010000075.1 GCA_949422855.1 uncultured Eubacteriales bacterium
TATTTTTAAAAGAGGATAACAATAAATTATAAAAATTCTCGCTATCCTGATTGTCGTTTTTAATTTTGAGTCCACTGGCACTTTCAAAGTTGATATTATAAGGGGGATCAGTGAGGATTAAGTTTGCTTTTTGCCCATCCATTAAAACCTTTACATCTTCGGGATTAGTGGCATCACCGCAGAGCATTCTGTGTTTTCCGAGAAACCATACATCTCCTCGATTTACAAACGATGCTTCTTCGAGAGCCTTTGTTACATCATAGCCATCGTCTTTTCCTTCTTTATCATTAGATTTTGAAAAGAGATCATCAATTTCGGTTAAATCAAATCCTGTAAGCGTAGCATCGAAATCGCTGTCGCTTAAATCTTTAAGTAAATCGGTAAGAAGAGGAATGTCAAATTCGCCTCCTATTTTATTTAATGCTACGTTGAGTGCTTTTTCTTTTACTTCGTCAAGGTCTAAAACTACACATTCTACATCTGCGTATCCCATGGATTTTAATATTTTAAGCCTCTGATGTCCCGAAATAACTCGTCCGGTTCTCTTGTTCCAGATTATTGGTTCGACGTAGCCAAATTCATCCATACTTCGTTTAAGTTTTTCATACTCAGCATCGCTCGGCTTTAAATCTTTTCTCGGGTTGTATTTTGCCGGATTTAATTTATTAATCGCTACTTTTTCTATTTCCAAATCCTACACCTCTTTTTAAAATTCTGTATATGAAAAGGCACATCCGATTAAGGAAGTACCAAAAATATTATTAATTCAGTTATTTCTTTTTCCATGAAATTATCCCACAAACTGCGAGAATTACTTGTACAAAATCAAGTAGGCTTCTTCCGTATGTACTGTTATGAAAGTCCAACGTGCACCATAAGATATCTCCAATCAGCCAAAGGTAAAAGCACAGTATATTTTTTCTGATGTTTAAAATGGTTCCCGTTAGCGAAATCGCAGTCAAGAACCATGTTATATCTGTTATCATTTTTTCCTCCTTGCGGTTAGGAGTAGCTCCATTGCGTTGTCTTGTGGTGTATCGGTAAAACTTGTCGTGCAGTTTTGCTTTACAATATCAAAAATTTCATACCAGATAATGTTCGCCTGTTTTTGAAATCCTACACTCATCTGCACAAATGGATTTGCAATCGCTGCTCCGGTGGTTGGATGCTTTCCCAAAAATCCAAACTTGCTTATTGCTTCTTCGCACTGAACATATCTCGCAAAAGCCTGAGAGTAACTTTTAACGAGTCTTGGATTTACGAACTGTTCGCACTTTCGCTTCTTAAGCCACAGCCACGTTTCTTCGAAGATTTTATCTGCTCCGAGCGGTTTCCCGTCTTTTTGCTCAGAACTCAAATACTCACTTGGTTTTGGAATCTTTTCGCCTTCCAAATCTCTCGGCTCTAAAAAGTCAGAGCTATCTAATTCGAATGAAGGTTCATCCTCCAAATCGATCGGTTCAAAAACTCGTGCCGATCTTCCCGATGCTATTTTATCAGCTAAAGAGTCCGGCTTATCTCCGGCACGAACTCTTCGACCGCCTCTGTATGTTCCATCTTTAGACAACTGTCAACACTCCCTATCCTCAAGGTTTCACTTTTTATTTTGCGTTAAATCTTCCCCTAAAAAGTACTCAAGTTTATTTTTCTCTAGCAATAGTTCCACCATATTATCCAGCACTTTTTGCAATTGTTCTGCATGATGAGATGCATACAGAATATTTCTTAAATTTTCGTTGCCTTTACTTTTATTTATATATTCTGTAAGATCATTTAACTCTTTACCGGTTATATTTTGTGCAGCCCTTATTGAACCTTCAATTAAAGTCAGTTCGCTTTCAATTTTATTTTTGATAAAACTCAATTTAAAAATCTCCCTTGTAAAAAATTTTTAGCTTCAGGGCCCTTCCGCTTAAGTACATATTACCTCCGGTTACACACACTAGCAAGCTAATTATGTGCTTTTCAAAGTAGAACAGACCTGCATTTTTCCTGGCTTTTACGTAATTAGTACACAATAAAGGTCAAGGTGAAAATCAGATACATTTGGTAAATTGAATCTAACAATTTTTCATGACTAATAAAAATTCTCAAAAAGTCACGCAGCTTTTTGAGAATATGCGGTTAATACACCGTTTGAATTGGATTTTTTTCGTGCGATACCCCACGCCCGTTGCTCTCCTAGCCTACCACAGAGATTTTACTCCCCCTCACATAAGATTTTTGCTTATTATGTATACACCAGATTGATATTATGCATATAATAAGTTATAATATAAAAAGGGGTGGTTTTATGTCTAAAGTAAGTACAAACATCAATTTGAACCCTGATTTAAAAAAATCTGCTCAAGAGCTTTTTTTCGACTTGGGTCTTGACTTAACAACAGCAGTAACTCTTTTTTTAAAGCAAGCTGTAAGACAACAATGTATACCATTTGAAATCAGGAGAGACAGGCCTAATAACGAGACCGTATCAGCAATGGAAGAATTTCATGAAATGCAAAAGCATCCTGAAAATTATAAAAAGTATTCTAGTTTTAAAGAAGCTATGAACGAGGTACTGTCTGATGCTTAAGATTGTTTTATCTAATCAGTTCAAAAAAGACTTGAAATTAGCTAAAAGCGTGGATACAAATTAGATTTATTAGAGAAAATTGTAGATAAAATCGCTAATCATACAAAACTTGAAGATAAATATAGGGATCATGCCTTAACGGGAAAATTCATCGGTTTTCGTGAGTGTCATATACAACCCGATTGGCTTTTAATTTATCGTATAGAAGACAATGAGCTAATATTATTTCTTTCAAGAACAGGATCTCATTCAGATTTATTTAATTGATGTTGTTAGTAATAAGGGTTTGTGCTAAAAGGTACAAACCTAATTTTTATCCCCAGCGACCACCTTCGGTAGCAGTAATTCTTGAGTGACAGCTTTTGCAAAGGCTC
The DNA here is from genome assembly GCA_949422855.1 of uncultured Eubacteriales bacterium. Taxonomy (GTDB): domain Bacteria; phylum Bacillota; class Clostridia; order Oscillospirales; family Acutalibacteraceae; genus CASPLG01. Next base: position 2,950 of record CASPLG010000075.1, read on the forward strand.
ATCAAATTTTCATGTGCATGAGTGCCACCTTTAGAAAGCGGTACAATATGGTGAACTTCTTCCACAGGTCTTAAGATGTTTTTTCGTTCGCACAGCTCGCAAACAGGATGTTCTTTAATATAAAGCTGCCTGATCTTTCTCCAGTGGTTCCCATATCGTTTGTAGGTATTGGGATCTCGTTTATATTTATTGTAGTAGTGACTTTCTAGTTTTCTGTGCTTTTCACAATACTTCTCTTCCGTAAGTTCCGGGCATCCTCTAAATCTGCATGGAGTTCTAGGCTTTTTCGGTATTCAAATCACCTCGTTATTTTTTGTATAGAAAAAGCTCTCAGATTTCTCCAAGAGCTTTTAATCATATTCCACTAGTATAACTATATCATATTTGCATACTATCTTTCTCTCTCATTTACTCTCATCTTTTAAAAATTTTCAAATTATTTAATGCTTTAGCATGAATTCGGAATATGTGTGGCATGCTGTATCCCATTTTACTTGCAATCTTTTCCCAGTTTATAAAGTTCAGATACCTAAGTTCCAATAATGTCTGATATTCCTGATTATTGACACTCCTGACCACAGATGTAATTTCTTTTTTCAAATTCAATAATTTATTGACGTCATTATTGATCTCACCCTCTAAATCTATTATGGAAGCAATATTTTCCTCCATGGTACGGTAATTTCGATCTCCCTTTGGCATGTCGGACATTATAGAATTCACCTTAGTGGCCAGTGCTCGTAGCGACTCTAGTTGCTCCATTTTACAGTCTATTCTTTGATCTATGTGATATGCCTGTGGAAGGTATTCTTTTGCGTTCATTCTGAACATCTCCTTTCTCCGAAACGACACCCTGACCACATTATATTAGATAGTTTGTTTCCTTGTGGCTCTACGTTCAGTAGTGACTTATGATATTCGCTTTTAGGATTTCCACATTCATATGCAGTCCAGTCCCAATCACTCATACTTACATCCTCTCGTACAAACCGACACCACTTGCACCGAATATAACCATTTTTATTTTTTATAGACATAAACTTGTCCTCCAAATTACAAATTTTAAAAAGTAAAAATTATCTGCATTTTGTAACTTTGA
>CASPLG010000076.1 GCA_949422855.1 uncultured Eubacteriales bacterium
TTGATTATTTTTTCGTAGATTTTTTCCTTTCTCTTGTTTAATTTTTGGGGTCTGTATGCGGCGAAGACTTGGTGATTTCTGTGGATAGCTATTTAGGTGGCTGTCCATTCTTATAAGGTTTTCTTTTAATTATTTGAATAGCAGACCTTATAAAAAGTATAATAATATCGGTTGCACTTTTGGCAATTTTAATATTTGGTGTGCATACGACAGGAGATTCTTTGCGGGATTTTTATCTATGGATAATACATTTTCTTCTCAGATTAATGGCAATTGAAGACGGCAAAAATACGCTACTGTATGGGGTATCTTATTTGATTGAGACAAATCTTTCTAGATTATAGAAAATACTTGTGGAAAGAGACTAGTTCTAGCTATATCTATATTAGGTATTGTCCTTGAGTGAGATTTTGATGTTGCTTTTGAACAGGTAGTGCTGTGTACACTGCTCTGGAAGTGTTCAGATAAGCAGGGAAACTTTTCTGACAAAAGGGCTCCTAAATACGAGATTATTGGAGAACTTGAAGAAATTGACCATAATTATTGGGTAAAATAGTAAACAGAAAATAATTAATAATTTTACAAAAGTAAAATGAAATAGCTAAACGATGTCATATTTTTTTGTATAAATAAAGGTAAATTTAAAAAATCAATTCTCCGACGCTCGATTTATAGGTCCAAAATCGGCAACCTATTTAGTTTATATTTAATAATAAATAGATTTTTTATAAATAATATTTGTAATATATTGAAATCTAATCATTAACGTATTTACTTTATGTTATTTATAGTATATAATTGAAAGAGATGTTGTATAGGAATAACATTAATGAGCGAGATAGCATGCATAAAGTTTTAGTTTACAAAAAATAATATAGGATTGAGAGGAATTACCATGGATTACAAAATATATTTAAAAAAGACTTCAGTAGTTTTGCTGTCAACTTTTATGATTAGTTTAGTAGGTACATTTGTTAAGACAGATTATGCCCTTGCTGATGGCCCGGGAGATACAAGTTCTTCTGATGGTAAGGAGACACAACAGGTTAACAGCAGTACAATGGGACGGTCTAATGTATCCAACACAGTTGCTTTACCAAGTATCAATGGATTTCTAAATAATGCACCAATACTGCTGTTGCCGTCATCTATATTTACCCCAACAGCAAACGATTTTAATGGTATGCAGCTGCAAACACAACTCGTTATGCAACCACCCCCTTACGTAGTATCAGCAATGAATAGCTTAGTTGCTTTACCAAGTATCAATGGATTTCCAAATAATGCACCAATACCGCTGTTGCCGTCATCTATATCTACCCCAACAGCAAACGATTTTAATGGTATGCAGCTGCAAACACAACTCGTTATGCAACCACTCCCTTACGTAGTATCAGCAATGAATAGCTTAAATGATGTAAATCCGCAAAATCAACTTACTAAACATCTTAAAGTAACGCATCGTCGCGATATATATGGAAAAGGTCCAGAAGCACAAAAAATAAAACAGTATTTAGGTTGTTTTGATGCTGTAAGTTGTAGAACAATGAGGCTGCTTCAAAGTAAATTTCCCGTGGCTAGGAATGGACTAATCCAACGTGATGCACTTTATTCAATAATGGGGTCCGTAAATAGTTATCTACAGCAAAATGGCCGTCAGCCATTGACAATTCCACGTTGTGCCAAAAGGAATCACTCAGTTTTTGTGAAGTATATAGATGACAATTTGGATATAATAGAGCCCATTTTAAAGCATCTGCAAATTATTTAAAAAATTTCTTCAAATTTAGCGTTCCAGTTATTTCTATAAATACGTCACTCTAGCATTTTTACTGTTGAAAGTTTCAACTCTGTGCAAAACTGTTATGGAATATTTTGGTTTACTGAGGAAAAATTTTGTTTATCGCAATTTTAGGAGCGTTACTTATTTTCTGATATTACGTTAGTTTGGCCCGGTGATTTTTTTGCAGCTTAAAGAAATATTGTTATATAATTTATGAACTATTGTACAATGATACCGTATGTCATGGCTGCGCTAGTTAAATGCACAAAAAACCACCGGCACTACACCGATGGTTTCTATTAGCATGTAATTAACTATTCCCCAGCGACGAGTCTTTTCTCGTATCCGGTAATTCTTGTCCTAGTTACTGCCTTGGAGAGACATCCGCCTCCCTCAGTGTACTCCTCAAAGATAGGTACATCCTCGAATTTCAGCCTGGGGAAGGAGTCTTGCGTACCAAGGTTGTTGGTACCAATCGAATCAATACAGAGCTTGATCCTATTTTCCATGTCCTGCCTTAATTGATCGCGCTGATCCTTCGCTGAGGAAAGTAGCGTTAGTGCGAACTGCCCGGTCGCATTCATAACTCTGGCTGTATTAAGCAATTCTTTATCCAAACGCTCTCTATCAAAGCGGCTGATCAGGTCACATTTGGTCGCTGTTAGCACGATTCTGCAATCCGGTGCTACTTCAAGTGTTTCATCAGCCCATCTCTCTATCTGGTGCTTAAGTGCATCCACGTCTAAATGATTCTTAATTATTTGATTGGCATCTATGGCTAAGAAAGCGATGCTCGAGCCACGGAAGAAAGTTTTAGTCAAGCTGTGATACTGTTCTTCGCCGGCGGTATCCCATGCAACTATTCTCACATCCTCTTGGGTTCCGTCAGGGGCTGTGTACTGCAGCGGTCTTAGCTGATGGGTCATGTTTGTAGTATTCTGAGCCCTGTCGCCACTAAACCCTTCATCACCCATAAGTGTATGGAAAATTTCGCTTTTCCCTGATCGATAGTCTCCGATTACGATTAATTTTAAGTACTTAACAGCCGAAGCACTGGCTCCTAAGGCTACCGCAGCGGCACATGCCATAGCTGAAGATAATCTGGCCAATTTTTTAAATTTCATAAGAATTCTCCCTTTCTTTTTAACTTCCAATTTTTCAAAAACGTTCATTTCTAAAAACTCCTTTTTTATTTTGTTTATACTATTTTAACCCACCAACGCCGCGCCCACATTCTAGCGTAAAAACTTATGAACTGCTAACACCACCCCTCCTATGCTTACGGCAGCTATACAGCCCCCAATCAAAAAATATTGCATTTTCTTTGTGGAATCGCTGCCGCCGGACCGACTTGGTCCGATATCTGAAAATTTACGGCACCACCTCCTTCCATCCATCCTGCCTGCTCAGGAAGCTTCTTGTGACCTTCGCCCCATGCGCACAGGGTTCCGTCAAGGTGGGGAAAATCGCCTGTTAAGCACGAGATGCGGCCACCACTTCCTTCTACGCGGTTTCTTGCTTCAAGAAAAATCTCATCCTGCGGATAATTGGCCCCTCCGTGTTCATCGTAAAGCTCTCCCTGAAAATTTTTTGCAAAAATATCAAACTTATTGCCCAGGAATCTTATATAGGAGCTTACGCAGTATGTGTCTTCTTGTCCGGCGGCTTTTCTTATGTCATCGTACCATTTCATTGCCTTTTCCACTGTAAATTTTTTATCATTCATGTCAAAAACAGGGAATATGAGGCTTGCTTTTTTATATAGTTCGTTAATATTGCGGTCATTGACATTTGCTTCTTTTATATAAAAGTGCCACCTCTTATTTTTGTCGCGTTCAAGCGTAACGTCTCTCGGAGGATTATATGTAACAACAGCTTCGCCCGATTTTTTTAATTCCTTGTTCATTTTGCTTATGAGCTCATCGAGTTCTTTCTGCTCCATTGGGATTCTGCCAATTTGATCAAAACGGCGTGACTCAACCTCGCTGATGCACTCATAGCCACGGTCAGACAGTAGCCCGTTGTATATTCTGGCTGCCAGGGCCGTTTTTCCCACGCCTTTTTCTCCCACAATCAAGACGTTTACATGCACATGCTGTATGACTTTTTTCGCAGGCTTGCTATCTGCCGTGGTTTGTTTTGCCGGCGGCGGTGGTGGAGTAGTTTCTGCTGCGTCTCCATCGTTCATAGCGCTGGCATTGGTTTGTTTTGCCGGCGGCTGCGGTGGAGTTTCTGCTGT
>CASPLG010000077.1 GCA_949422855.1 uncultured Eubacteriales bacterium
GCGGTATCATATCGGCAAGGGCGGCTATGGCTTTTTCAACCGCTTTTTCTTCCGTGTCGTTGAATGTAAGCATGATTATTTTACCGACAAATCTCACCTCCTGCTATATACGATATTACTTTAACAATGCTTCTATTTCCTTATCCGGCCAATATCCCCATGATTCAACAATCTTTCCGTTTACAACTTTAAAATTCTCAAGTGCTTCAAAAGAAATACTCCTGCCAGTTGCCGCAATTCCCATACATTCTCCTGTATGAATGGCTTTATATTGTACTCTTGTAGCAACCATTCCATTTTCAGAAAAAATATCTGCAATAGTAATCTGCATATCGCTAAACATTTTTGAAACAGCAATCAGAATATTCACCGCTTCTTGGTTGCTTCTTGCTCCGGCAGGACTATGATCGATATAATTTTCGGATAAGCATTGCAAAATAAAACCATAATTTTTATTCTGATATCCCTCCATAAAAAATTGAATTACTAATTCTTTGTCACTCATTTAATGCCCTCCCTCTGATATTTTTGAAAGAAAATTATTTTACAAATTCTGTTTTCTTTGAACAAATAACAAAACCATTTGCATTATTTTCGGGTGAAATGCTAAGGGTTACTGTACCCACATTACTCTCACCCATAAAATCAATGGTATACTTTACAATGGTATTTGTATTATTTTCCTTGTCGACAGCACATTCTGAAAATGTATATTGATAATCCGGCAGACCAGAAACGCCAATATAGTAATAGCCGTCTTTATAGTAAAAAGCGGTCTGACCTTTCTCCATATCTTCAAAAGAGGGAGTTAAATCCGGCAGGTCAACACCAAAAACCAGTTTTACACGTTCCTGCGCCTCCTGCAAACTTACTTTTACAACTGTTTCCTCAAATCCTAAGTCCTCACGGTATACCTGCTCCGTTGTTGCATTTTCTGATGATGCGCCGGTATAAGAATTAAACAGGAAATCACGCCAAAATTTTTCGTCCATTGTTGTCCCGGAATTGAAATCAGCCAGCTCATTGCATATCTGCGCCAAAAATGTTTTTTCTTTGTCAGTGAGTGTAACAGATGTATTTTCTGCCTGTGTCTGTGACTGTGACACTGCTTCACTTTGCGTTGTGGTTTCTTTAGTTTCTGATTTGGCAGTATCCGAAGTTTCCTCTTTGGTCGCAGGTTTCGTTTCCGTACTGTTCGATTTATCCTCCGTGCCTGTCTGTTCTGAATGTTCTGTTTCTTGATTTTCGGATGCTTCTTCAATGATAGTACCAGCACTATCCTGTTCCGTTGGGTCATTTCCACAGCCTGATAGTGATGCCATCATTATCACTCCTGCTAATAAAAAAATTCCTTTTGCACCAATTACTTTCTTTAACATTTTTCTCTCCTCGCTTTTAATTTTTTACGGCACAATGCCAGTTCTTATTATCCCTTTATCTGCCATAATTACAATGGTTTTGGTATGAAACGACATTTTTTATTCTTTTTTGGGCGTGTTTCTCCCAAAATAAACAAAAAAATGTTTTTTCATGCAGTTCTTTTGCGTTTCCTCATCTTTTTGATGTATACTGAAAGAAATATGGTGAGGTGAATGCAATGCGAATACTAATCTGTGATGATGATATTTTGGTAATTGAACAGCTTGAAGGATATATAAAGACATTTTTTGAAAAAATATCTGTAAAATGCCCCGAAATAGTCTGCTTTTCTGACGGGGAATCCCTCCTTGCGGACAAAGGTGACAAAGACATACTTTTTCTTGACATAGAAATGCCCGGTATCAATGGCATTTATGTAGGAAAAGAATTAAAAAAAGCAAATGACCGAATTATTATCTTTATTGTCACCTCGTATTCTGAATATTTAGACGAAGCAATGCGCTTCCATGTATTCCGTTATCTTTCAAAGCCTTTAGAGCAGCAACGTTTTTTCCGCAATATGAAAGATGCGGTTGACCTGTACAACACCATAACTGTCAAAGTGCCTATTGAAACTAAGCAGGGTATTCACACACTCCTTGCTTCATCAATCATAATGATTGAAGCACAGGGAAAAAAAGTAACCGTACATACTACTATGCAAGATTTTGAATCTGTTCACAATATGCAATACTGGCTGAATCTGCTTCCAAAAAATTGTTTTTTTCAGACACATCGTAGCTTTATTGTTAATTTTGAACATATATCAGATTTCGACCATTCCCTTGTGCATTTGGCTGATAATCAGTTTCGGGCATATCTGACGAAACGAAAATACAGTGCCTTTAAAGATGCTTATCTTCTTTATCTCGAAAGCCTAAGATAAAATTTTTAAAATAACCGTAAAAAAGCAAGGAGAAATACAATGGGGAAAAATATTTGGTGTTTTTTCAGTTTTCTTATAGAAGCTATTATACTTTGGCAATACACAACTACCCTTTTTGCCGCCAAACGTACTGCCAAAAAGGAGCTTGCAATCCTATGTGGACTGTACTTTATTTTGTTTTTCGCTTCCCTTTTTAATTCAAAATTGTTGAATGTGGCTTTATACTTTGTATTTAACTTTATTTTTCTTATCACAGGATACTACATGAACGCCTATTCTGCTTTTTTTCATTCTTCCATATTGACATCAGTTATGATACTCTGTGAAGTAATGGTGTACTATATTGTTCGTTTTTTTTCACCACACTTTTTTGAGAGAGGGGAAAACTTTCATTTTCTTGCCTTATTTGCCATATTTTCAAAGTTGATGTTTTTTACAGTTATTTTTATCCTGCTTCATTTTCTGAAAGGACGGCAAAATCATGATGAACGACTAGACAAATCTGCCTTTTTATTAGCATTGATTCCCATAACTTCTGTTTTCGTCATGGTAACTTTTACAAAAATAAGCGATTCCTGTGACCTTTCTCCCGGCTTAAACTGGATGCTTACATTGAGTGCTGTCTTTCTGCTTACAATTAACCTGCTCATATTCGGAATAGAGCAGTATAACAGGAAAAAAAGTCTGGAATTTATGGAAATGCAACTATTACTGCAAAAGGAGTCCGATTCCGCACAGTATTACGAAATGCTGCTTTCGCAACATGAAAACCAGAGCATTTTAATACATGATATAAAGAAACATCTGCAATCTATAAATACGTTGAACGATAAAAGGGAACACGATAAAATCAATCTGTATATTCATGAGTTAATGCGATCTTCCGATTTGCAAGAAGTTTCACAGCTATGCAACCATGAAACACTAAATGCAATCCTTACAAGATATGGGCGAAACTGCCTTGATAAGCATATCTCTTTTCATGCAGATATCCGAAGTGGAATTATTGATTTTATTGCTGATGCAGATGTTACTTCCCTTTTTTGTAACCTGTTGGACAATGCCATAGAAGCCGCCGAACATATTTCTGATTCTTTTATAGAGGTTAGTGCTTACAGACGTGAAAAAACGCCATTTATTGTGATAACTGTTGTTAATTCCAGTAGGAAAAATCCTTTTGATGAGCAAAGCGGCATACTGAACACCACAAAAGCTAATAAATACAAACATGGATTTGGAATAAAAAGCATTCGCAAAATAGTAGATAAATATCACGGAAATATGCAAATGTACTACAATCAAGAATCACTAACTTTTCATACGATTATTACAGTAAAGCAATAGCATATTGTGGTTTTGATGGGATTCCGTAGTAATCGGCATTCGTGGGAATGTGTATAACTGGCTGTCTTATGGAATTGTGGGTAACTCTGTTTGCAGGACGTGGGAAAGCTGCTCTTTAGCTTTTCCATGTGCTGTGAATAGAGTTATCCATGATTCCATAGCCTGTTATGCACATTTCCACAATGCTTGTCTTTTGGTCTTTAGCTTCTTTTGGTTCGGAATAGTGTGGTGCTGGCGGTCTATCTCTTGTTTTCGGTTGCTTGC
>CASPLG010000078.1 GCA_949422855.1 uncultured Eubacteriales bacterium
TCCTGCGGCAGGCCGATGTAATCCGACAACTCCAGAATTTCGGAAAAATCTGTTTTCTTGCTGCCGTCCTGATATTCCACAGTCTGCTCCGGCGCCGATGATCCGCATCCCATACTTATCAATAAACTCATAAAAAACAGGAAGCAGATCCTCCACCCCACCTTTTTTATCCCACGCATTTTTCCCATCGTCCTCCTGTCCCGGAAAACTACTCCGTAATATGCGGAGCAATCATCTATAATTCCAAAACTTCCTGTACTACATCTCTGTCTTCACCGACAAAATACTCAATTTTCAAAGTCTTTTCATCTAAAAATACTGCTTCCTTTAAATCCGAACATGCTGTTGCAGTCTTCGAAAAATCACGTGTTATTTCTTTATAAAATGTGTTCTTATCAAAAATATCTCTGATTATAAGGCAAATCTTTCCTTCCTCTGTAAATTCCATATATGCTGTCATTGTATTATTGACAGCACTGACATTAAAAAACTCTTCCGATTTTTCTCCGGTTTTTCTATTATAAAACCACTCCTGCCTTGCATATGAACCGGCGCTTACTATTACATGTATAACAAGATCATTTATCTCATCAACTGTCAAATTCCCATTTATATTTGTAACTTCATCTATTTTTTCACCTTCCAGCGAAAAAATCTGATAAGCATATGTATTCAAATCCTGATCATAATATATTTTATATCCGTCAGCCCCACCATATAATTCACCTTTCATTTTTCCTCTTAAATTCTGAACTAAAACAATGGTTGATATTACAAGCAAAAATATAATCACCCATATTATTTTTTTGCAGATCCCATCATTTCTTTTTCTCAATTTTTCTAATCCGATCATATTATCTCCATTTTATGATTCAAACTTATGGCTCATCTACACCTGCTGCCAGAAATTTTTACCGGCACGGCATGCCTGCCGCGGCAGAGGATCATCACATGGCAATTATTTCTAATGCCAACCAGATTGTTTTTCCATTCTTCCAGTATCGGAAAAGTAAAGTCTGTCCACTTGTCATCAAATATCAATTCGAAAGACAAACATATATTCAATTGGCGCTTTTAATTCATCCCAGTCTTCTATATCCTCCAGTTCGAAGCATATTCCTTTATCTTTCTCCATCTCATATGTACTATACACATATTTGTAATTTCCTACCAGCCTTTTGACATCACTTAATGTTGACCCAATTCCTATGACTTCTCTGTATTTTCCTTTGAAATCACCTTTCACACCGATCTGGTCAACTTTTCCGTCTTCCGCAACCCAAAATCCAGCATTTTCAACTGAATAAATAACATCATGTTCTCTTTTTCTCGTCGTATAGTCTTCTCCGAGCATTTCCAACAGTTTCTCTTCTTCCATTCCAAGTTTAAAATTTCCAATAGATACTCCTGGAATTACTGGACCATCCTGTATCTTCATTACTGCACCTGCCTTATTCTTATAAATCCATCTAAACTGGTTCCTTCATAAAAGTCAATCATCTGTTCCGTACAGCAGCCTCACAATATTTATTATACGTACTAATTTGGGGCCATGCAGGTCCATCGCCATCCACGTCCTTGTGGATCTCTGATCTGTATCGTTCTGCCTTTGGCGTTGTAAATTACTTATTCACCTTATATTTTACGTATCATACATAAAAAGCCAACAGTAATATTGCCAGTAAAATCCCTTCCATAATAAATGCCATACTGATATATACCGAATACCAGTCTGTTACTGCATTCCTTAATTGTTCATTTATTTTTTCCTCTGGAATTTTGTCTAATATGTCACTCATTTCCATAAAAAACTCAGAATCTGATATACGGCTTATATCAGTCCTGAATATTTCAGGATGTGATTCTTCCAATTCAGGAGCTGTCATCCTTAAAGCAGCAGGCAGACTTCCAAGCTGTTTATGGAACCAGGCGGTCATAAAAATAAATGCTAAAAGTATAGAATGGCATAATAAAAATGGATTTTTTCTGTCAAAATAAGTGCAACTAATATATATTATTATGGCTGGAATCATCATAATACAAACTGGTAATCTTATTTTTTTTAATGTTACCTGTACTTCTTTCATCCAACGCATAACTAAAAAAAATATAGTTATAACAGCACTTAATATTATAAGCAGCGCATAAATTACAAAATCAGAATGATCTTTCGAAATGCTCATCAGAATTGCGTATCCAATCATTATGACTATATTACACAAAAAAATTTTAAAGCATTTATTCCTCGTCCTTTTAACATCTTCCCACAGCATATTCTACCCCTTATTCCTTTTAACATTCAGGTTCCGTATTTCAGCAAACAACTTTGAAATCTTTACTTTGACATATTATTCTGATTGCCGTTGCTGTGATGACTTTCAGGCAAAGCAAGAATAATTATGACGTTTACTAACCGAAAGAAGTTCCGCCCAAATCACTTATTCAAAAACACCCGTAATGTGTAGAATCATATGCTGAAATAATGTCCTGTGTAATCATAAATTCAATTATGCATATACCTAAATTTATGGATCAGTTTTAGAGAAGCAGACACTTCCGACATTCGGGTTGCCAACCAACGGCTTATAGTGTGCCCAGTATGTATAAATGTCTGTCTTATCCTTTCTAAAGCTCATCAGCAGCGTATCATCTTTGGGTTTCAAATGATTTCCTTCTAATTCTTTGTCAAATACCAGACTGATCCATTCATCATTCCCATACACTTTTGCACGTAAATGATTGTCTGTAGTCTGCCCACAGGCATCCAGATCTGCATAATATTCACCCGCCTCCTCATATATAGTCAATTTATAGTCTACCATCATATATGGTCCGTCCGGTACTTGAAAATCGTCATAAAACGCATAGTTCCCTACCCAGCCTTTCAACAAGTCTGTCTCTTCCTGCTTCGAACTACAGCCAGCCAGCAGGCAGAGAATGAAAACAGATACAATAAAATAAACTGTGCCCTTTTTATACTGATGGTATTTTTCCAAACTGCTCTCTCCTTTCAATAATGTGGTCTGCTGCTTCACCAACCTTGATTTTTCCATCTTTGTTGGTATCCAGGCCTTTATTGGCTTCATATCCTTCAGTTCCTCTCTGAAATACTGTATAATCATCTCCCTTACCTACTGCTGCCGGATTCAACGTAACCATATATATCACCTATGGTTTCTAATTTCCCTGCATAATCTTTATAATATGCCAGAACATATTCCATTTGTTCGGCACCAGACATTTTACTCAGTTCTTCTGTTGTTGTTTATAAAACTTCTTACTGCCCAGTATTGTAGAATAAACAGTAAAATAACATTCCTGGCTCCTCATATCTTAGTGAGAAAAATATAAGTCTGTCTCAGACCGGTTTTATTTTATAAAACATATCTCCATTCTACTAACAACTGCACTGTCTTCAATATTCTTCGTCTAACCAAGGTTTACTAATACTTTCACCCTTCTCGGAAACAACTCTCCATTTTGCTCTTTTGGCTTCAATAAACATCTTGCCTCCTGCTAAATATTCCGGAATATCCTCAGGATCAAACATCCTCAAATTTGTCCAGTAAATAAAATCCTTTGTTTTAATAAACTGGGCATAAAGGATGTCGGATGATGTCTCATCCATCATTGCAGCATGAAAATGTATATATCTCATTTCTTCGAAAACAACTTCAATTGCAAAGGGATTCTCATCCATTCTTTGAAATATTACATGTAACTCATTTTTCATATATTCGTGCCCTCTTAAATCTGAGTCCACATAATTTCCACTTTCATATCTGAAATTTACAATTTCAGCATCCAGAAAATTTCCGTACCTCTTCTGAATATTCATAATATCCTGATCTGACTCAA
>CASPLG010000079.1 GCA_949422855.1 uncultured Eubacteriales bacterium
GTCAAGGTTATCATGCTTATGGGGGATGTGGCAAAGAAAGCCTTTAATATGATAAGCAAGAAGGCAACAAAGAAAAACGCCGTTCCAAGCACCTCCACTTACAAATTGCGCAACACCGAGATTTTATATAACGGTATCCGCATTCTCCCATCCTATATAATGACGGGGCAAAACATCCTGATTGAGAAATCAAAGTTTGAAATGGCTTCTGAAGATATTTCCAAGATGTACCGGTTGATAATGAAATAGTAACAATGATTTAATAAATTGATTTATGGAACAAAAATTTTGTCAAAGCTGCGGTATGCCTCTTGTTGAGGGTAATATCGGCACAAATTCAGACGGCAGCAGAAGTGAGGATTATTGTGGCTACTGCTACCAAAATGGCGATTTTACATTAGATGTCAATATGAACCAAATGATTGAGTTCTGCCTGCAGTTTACAGACCAAGTTAACAAAGAAACGGGCTGGAACCTTACATCACAACAGGCTAAAACTCAAATGCAAAAAATCTTCCCAACACTCAAACGCTGGAAGGAGAAAGATGAAAGGAGTTTGACTGAAAAAGCGACACACCTGCTTTCCCAGTGCAAAGAGGTTACGTTGGCATCGGTCAATGCGGACGGTTTTCCACGCCCTGTGCCATTGGATAAAATCCACTCGTTAGGATGTAATGAGGTTTGGGTAGTGACCGGTGCAGACACCGAAAAGGTTGCTGATTTCAGGTTCAATCCCAAAGCAGGGCTTTCCTACTCGTTTTATGGAGATAGTGTTGCATTGCGCGGCACAGTCGAAATCATTACGGATGATGAAACACGCAAACGGATGTGGCAGGAATATTTTATAAATTATATTCCCGGCGGCCCAACAGATCCGAACTATGTACTTATCCGCTTTATTGGTTCGGAAGCTACAATTTGGATAAACCAAGAATTTGCTCGTATCACAATCTAATCACATAAATTATGCGAAATCCGGAATAAACCGTCGGCAATATGGCTGACAAATTAAAGACTGCTTTCATCGGCTCTGTCGATGAACAAGGCTATGAATGTCAAGGCAATATCGCTGATCCGGTCGGTAACCGTATCGGACTTTATGGAGACAAGTAAAAAGCCGTAAACGAATGTGACAGTGGAGAGAACCACCCGGTTTTCTCCACTATCCGTATATCTCAAATCATTTTTTTACCATATTATTTTGTTGCTAAATTATTTAGACTGCCTTTTATGTTATCAAATTATCTAATTTAATTATACCATGTATAACTTAAAATATAAAGCCATTATACGTCCATTTTAGCCTGTTTATGCGTTTAGCTTGAATCTTGGCGGATAAGAATCGAATATTTGAAAAAGACTCAAAAATTGGGTACTTGAAGAATATCGAAATCTCAATGCTAAAAAAGAGAGACTGCGCCGTAAAACTTGATTACGACAAAGCCTCTGAAACCGTATCTGATTTGGCATTTCATATAGAAACAAAAATAAAACAATATTTTTTTGTCCATTCAAAAAATAACGCTTATATTTGCACTGACTAATAATAACAAAACGGTCATACAGTATGGCAAAGGCATTTAATGATAACGAAAGAAAGCTTATAAAGGATAAACTCAAAGAAGGAGCTTTACTGTTTATCCAGCAAAAAGGAGTGCGTAAAACTTCTGTAGATGAGATTGTTAAATATGCTAATATTTCTAAAGGAGCATTTTATCTATTCTATACATCAAAAGAACTTCTTTTTTTCGATACAATAATAGACTATCATAATAAATTGGAAAAAGAATTTCTTAATGCCATAAGTAAGCATACCAATAATATTACGGTTGATACATTGACAGATATTATATCTGACTTGCTAATCAACAACAAACCATACTTTGTATCTATCTTTGTTAATACTGACGTGGAATACCTAAGTAGAAAGCTCCCCCAAGAAGTACTTTCAAAACACGTAGATGATGATGTCATGCTGGCAAACGAAATACTGAAATTTATTCCAGAAAATAAATCAATTGACCCCAAGGTGTTTGCCGGGGCTTTAAGAGCTGCATTCTTGACTATTCTAAACGAGAAAACAATAGGAATAAATATTTATAACGAGGTTTTTAAGTTTATAGTTAGGGGAATAGTACAGCAACTAATTAAAGACTAATTCAGCATCACAAGATTATATAATATCGACTGACTATGGGCAAACATGCTACATAGCGATGTTCTAAACCTATAATATGACCATATAGACATATTTAGTCATACAATAATAATAAAATTATGATTACAGTAAAAAACTTATCGTTTAGTTATTCTCAACTACCATTTATTGAGAATATGAATTTTCAAGTAAGAAGCGGAGAAATATTTGGCTTCTTAGGGCCTTCTGGAGCAGGAAAAAGCACTCTTCAAAAGATATTAATAGGTATGCTCCCTAAATATAAGGGGAGTGTTTCTGTTAATAATAATGAGGTTAGAAATAAGTCTAATCATTTCTATGAGAGTATTGGTGTCGATTTTGAATTTCCAAGTTTTTATGAGAAATTCACCGCATTGGAGAACTTAAAATTCTTTGGTTCTTTATATGACAGCAAGCTTATTCCTGCCGAACAATTATTAGAAATGGTCGGACTATCACAACATGCCAACAAGAAAGTGGCAGGTTTTTCTAAAGGAATGAAATCCAGATTAAACTTTGCCCGGTCAATTATTCATCAGCCCAAAGTGTTATTTTTGGATGAGCCAACATCAGGTTTAGACCCCTCAAACTCCCAAGTGATGAAAAACATTATTCGTGAGCTTAAAAATAAAGGAGTGACAATCATTCTGACTACTCACAATATGCACGATGCAACCGAACTTTGTGATCGTGTGGCATTTATTGTTGATGGCAACATTAAAGCTATGGACACTCCTCATAATCTTATCATGTCGAGGCGTTATAATGAAGTAACATATTCATATCTGGAGAATCAAAAAGAATTAAATACTACAATCGCACTTGACAAAATAAGTACAGATAAAAAACTGCAATCTCTGATTCAAGCTAATGCCTTGTTATCAATACATAGCAATGAGCCAACATTAGACAATATATTCTCAGAAATAACAGGGAGGAAATTACTATGAAGCTTAAAGGTTTAATACTTGGCGATATTCGGCAACAATACAAATATGGTTTTTATGCCCTATATACGTTATTTACACTAGTGTATATTGCAGTATTGCGCATTCTTCCTATGCCGTGGAAAGAACTATGCACAACTACCCTTATATTTTCAGACCCAGTACTAATTGGATTAATGTTTATGGGAGCAATCATATTATTCGAGAAAAGCGAAAAAGTAATGCAGGCATTAGCTGTTTCGCCCATATCGGTACACGCATACATTTTGTCAAAGGTAATTTCTATCGGGCTGATTTCTTTGCTAAGTGGAGTTCTGATTGCATTGTTCTCAGGCATGGAACATTCATACATATATCTTACTGTTGGAATTATGTTAGGTTCAGCATTATTCACACTGGTTGGAATATCACTTTCCGTTTTTATTTCAACAATGAATAACTTTATGCTGATTATGGTTCCCACTTTAATAATATCCGTAGTTCCCATATCTGTTTATACAATGGGCTATAAATCTGGAGTTATGCTATTACATCCAAGTATAAGTCTTATAGAACTTATGTCTGGAAATATCAGTGTCATGTCTCTAATGGCAATAAGCATTTGGTGCATTGCGATGTATATTTTTTCTTGTCTGTCAGTAAAAAAAATGATG
>CASPLG010000080.1 GCA_949422855.1 uncultured Eubacteriales bacterium
AAAGTATGGTGTAATATTAATAAATACTAGAAATTATAGGTTTAAAGTTATTTTCGATTGTATAGGAGATTATGAATGAATAAAAAATTTATAAAAATCGTTATGGGAATATCATGCTTTTTAATTTTAGAATTATCCCAAGTATTATCGTTATCCGTAGAAGATAATATAGCCGCTCAGGCCAATTTAAATGTCAAAAATCCATCTTATGAAACAAACAAAGGACGTTATAGAACTTTATCTACAGTAAGTATGATTTTAGAACGTGAAAACTTTGGTAAAACTGAGATTTTGTTACAACTACGGACAAACACAGGCTGGATGGACAATTTTTGGGATTTAGGGGCTTGCGGTCATGTTGATGAAGGTGAAACTCTAACTGATGCAGCAATCCGTGAAACAAAAGAAGAACTCTGTATTGATGTCCTTCCTGAGGATGTTGAATTTATAAGCTTAAACCATAACAATTTAGGCAAAAAAGGTGTTTATTATTGCTTTTATATGAAGATTAAAAATTATAGTGGTGAAATAAGTATTGGTGAACCAGACAAATGTGCTGAACTTCGTTGGTTCGATATCGAAAATTTACCGGAGAATATTATTCCCATTAGAGAATCCGCACTTAAGGACTATAAAAAAGGTATTGTTTATAATGAAATAGGTTGGGATAACAATGTATGATTTCGCAGGGATATATAGACTGTATTAAATTGCTCAAAATCCCCGGTGTTATATAAAGAATATGAACTCTGTAGTAAATAATACAGAGTTCATATTTTATGTTATAGTGTGTCATAATCCTTCATATAAATCGCATGATACGCCACCGGTTACAATACAATCCTTGGGGAACGACATTTCGTGTGGAAATCCGTGCTTTATACCTTGATACTTACAATTATCAGGTAAGGAGACATTTTTAATTTTTGTAGTATAAAAAGCACTGGCATCAATAATTTTCAAACTCATTGTTAGACAAATACTCGATAAACGTTCACACGCCCAAAAAGCATGAGACTTTATTTGAATAACTTCTTCAGGAATATTTATTTTCTCTAAATTATGACAATTTTGGAAAGCATAGCTTTCAATAGCTTTTAATTCAGAACCTTCTTCAAAGGTTACAGATTCCAAATTACAACACATGTAAAAAGCTCCGGGACAAATAACCTTAACAGACTTTGGAATAACTATGTCAACTAAATCTTTTCTACCTATAAACTGATTACTGCTTATTTTTGTTGTTCCTTCTGGAACAATAAATTTAGATGATGACTCTTCTTTACCATCAAAAAGACCTTCGGTGGGATACGCTTCAATAGGACAAGGTCTATCTTTATAGAAATCAAATGGTATTCCACCATGTATTTCTATGCCTTCAGGGAAAGAGCACTCATTTGGAAAACCATGCCCTTTTTCTTGATATTTGCAATTTTCAGGCAATTCAACATATTCGATCTTTGTCATAAAAAACGCATTAGCGTCAATGACTCTTACTGTATCTGGGAAAGAAATTGAGTTTAATTTTACACACGCCCAAAAGCTATGTGCTCTAATCTGTTGGACTCCTTTTGGAATATTTATTTGTTCTAAAGATATGCAATTTTGGAATACAAAATAATCTATATATTTAAGCGCCGAGCTTTCCTCAAATTTAACTGATCTTAAGTTAGTACAGCCATAAAAGGCACTGGCACCTATTTTTTTAACAGACTTAGGAATTATAATATCTACTAAATCTAACCTTTGGCTAAATTGACCATTTTCTATTTCTAACGTACCCTCAGGCACAACAAGCTTTTCTTTGTCAATTTCTTCACTTAGAACACCTGTATTATCATACGTTTCGTCCACGATTTCGGGTAGAGGTGCCGAAAGGTGGCTGTAAAAATTATATATAGTTCCACCACTCACTATACAATTATCTGGAAATGATGGAGCATAAGGAAATCCATAGTCTTTTAGTTGATATTTGCATTGTGATGGAAGAACCACAGATTTAATTCTTGTATTATAAAAAGCTGTTGGTTCTACTTTTTCAAGCGATTTTGGTAAAGTTAATTCTGAAGGAAGTTTGGTACAATCCCAAAAACAATGCGAGTTTATGTAGACCACACTGTCAGGTAAATTCATTATTTCTAGGTTCCGACAATTTTGAAATACCGAATCGTCGATATATTTTAAATTTGAACCTTCTTCAAAAATTATAGGTTTAAGATTTATGCAGTTATAAAACGCTCCAGCTCCTAAACGTTCAACGGATTTTGGAACAATTACATTAACTAAATCTCTTCTTGCACTAAACTGATTTTCCGAAATTACTGTAGACCCTTGAGGAACTATAAATTCTGTTTTTTCGGTTTCGACAGTGTCTACTGGTTGACAGGCAAATGCCACTATCATAGTATTAAGACATAATACTGATGCCAATAAAACCATAGTTACTTTTTTAAACTTTATTTAAATAAAACTCCTTATTTAATATTTTCCCCTAATTTTTTAGCTTCATCGGGATAATTAGTTTTTATGATAGCTTCCCTCGAAGGAACGCCCTTAGCAATCAACATCCCGTAGTTTGACCATTTTAAATAGTCAATCATTGTTTTATAGTGCAACTTCAAAACATCTGACGTACTATCTGATGGACTAGCCTGAGTTGAAATCAAAATTGCACCTCTTGGTTTTTCACTCAATTTACTGCTCATGCTGTGAAATCTATCAATAACTGTTTTAAGTTGTGCAGACATATCAAAATAATAAAGTGGTGTTACAAATACAACAACATCAGCTTTTATTAAATTTTCTTTTATGGCATTAAAATCATCATTTTGCATACAAACACCGTTATTATTCCTGCAATAGCTACAACCCATACAGCCATTGACATTTAAAAATGCCGCATCATGTCTTATTACATTATTACCGGAACTTATAGCCCCATTTTCAAATTCATCAGCTAGTAGCAAAGAGGTGCCATTTTTGTGTGCACTGCCCGTTAAAATTAAAATATTTTTTATAATCCTCATCCCCTTAATATTTTGTACAATAACTATGTATTCTTAGAGGGATTAATCACCGCAACTATATATTATTTTAACACATAAATCAACAAAAGGACAGAGTTTTAAATAAAGTAAAGGTTGAAACACTTAATTTTGGTAAACTCGATAATTTTAAAAAGTAGTTATATAAATATTTTATGAACATTCAATTCGAGTTATAATTAAAGTTTGTGAAACATTCTGCAATTGTATCAATATAATATGAAAACCTCAAACAAATATACCAATTGGTGTTGGTGGACAATCATAACGTATAACTTACAAATGATGAAAAAAAACACTTTTTACGTCACACAATAAAAAATAAGCCCATCCCAAAGCATTGTTGCTTACAGATAGGCCCAAATTGTATTATTTATACTCCGTTAAGTTTAAAGATACTTCTTGCCCGTTTTTAAATATGAGAGACACCTTGGTATAAGATTTCACAATAATTTTGTCTACCACACTAGTAAAGAGTTTTTCATCAAAGGTATCAATCAAACTTTCTTTTGCTGATATCTCATTTAAAAAATTCTCGATCGATAGCACCTTCGCTCTTTTGCTTTTTAGTTTAGTATCAATTTTCTCTATTTTTTGTTTTAATTCTTCATATTCACTCGATAATGTGTTATAATGTTCCCTATATTCATTTTGATTTAAAGTTTCGGTGGCATTTTTGTCTATGTAACTTTGAATCTTATTATAAAGAAGCCTAC
>CASPLG010000081.1 GCA_949422855.1 uncultured Eubacteriales bacterium
AATATTCCGTTGTAAAACTGCCATTTTATCAGGTACCCTTCGTATTCTTTTGGCAGTGGATCTATAAGCAAGTTATACATAAATTACCTTCTCTTTATTTCTCTTTTATTGCTTCTTCTTTCGTATTTATCTTTTTGCTTTCTAATTGATTCAGTCTTGTTTTCTACCCCTTTTAGGACAAATGGCTCTAATTGATAAACAAAATCTGCTATTAAATCTATAGTTGGCTCGCATACGCCGAAAATTTTGTGCGTTGCACCGTCTCCAAAGAGGTCATCTATCATCCCTGACAGTTTTTTCGTATAATCAGAAATCTTCTCATATGCAGTTTCCTCATCTTCATCCTTGTTAAATGGGTGTTTTTTGCCAAAATTCGCAAATTCCTTAAATTTGTCGAGAACCCTGTGGTCGTCTAAATTAAGAGTAATTGTGTCACCGTCATCGTTTACGCAAATAACTAACCTGTTGCTTTTGACCCGTAAATTTAATTGTTCCATTTTGCTCCTCCAATAAAATCATCAAAATTAAAGGACTACAAAATGCAGTCCTTTTTATTTATTTTTTAGAAATTTAGTTAACTTTTTGGTGTATCTGATGGGTTTTTAGCCGGATCTTCCGGGGCTGTCGGAGAACTCGGAGTTTTATCAGCTGCCTTTGTTGTAAACGTTATTTCTGTGCTATCATCACTTTTCACATCGTTCAATGCCTGATTTGCCTTCAATTTATAGCTTTTGCCGGCTTCCAGAGCGTCTTTTTGTGAGATATCCACATTCCACGCACCACTAGCTAAAACATTACTACTGAAAGTTTTTGAGGTGTCGCCGCCGTCCGGAGTTATTGTCACAGTTACTTTTGCACCGCTGATTCCGGTACCGGTAATTGTCGGTGAAACCGAAATGTCTTTATCTTTATCTTTTGGGTATGTGATTTTAGGTGGATCAGGCTTCTTCAGCACTTTAAACTCCACTGTATCGCTTGAAATTGAAGAATTACCTTTGTCATCTTTCAGGGTAGCTGCGGCTTTAATTTTCACTGATTCTTTTATGTTATCCAGTGGTAGTGACGTCTTCCATGTCCCGTCATCTTCAACGGTTGTGTCGGTCAAAGATTTGGCGGTTGAATTTTTATCAGTCGTGTAACTAACCGTCACTGCTGCTTTTGGCTGACCCGTACCGGATATTTCTACTTTATTATCCGTTTTATCATCTTCTTTTGCCACAAATCCGTCTTTCGGGATTAGGATTACAGGCTGGGGAAGTTCTGCCTTTGTCCACGTGAATTTTACGTTTTCGGTGCCTGGATTTTCGACTGTCACATAGCCAATTTCGGGGTCTGAAATACCGCTGATGTGAAGTGCACTTGTCATGCTGTCCGTTGCCGCACCGCCTATCGAGCTCGGCTCAACGGCAGCTTTCCTCCTCACACCGATATACTGGTTGTCATTCCCAAACATTGGCTCGCAGAGGTTGAATCTAATGTAATCGCATGATGCAGCTAACCCTGTGGGAGGATTTCTGAAAATTCTGTTTGCCCACTTTTGCATCCTGCTGTCCTGGATGTACTTCAGCGATAAATCAAATCCGACCGTAAACCCCTTAATATTTCTGGTTTTTGTTTGCGCACAGATGTACTGAATATCCTCTGTATCAGCCTCAAAATTCTCTGTTAATTCTTCAACTCCGGGGCAGCACAGCGCAAAATCCGGTGAGTCATAACTGTATGGCGTGCTGATATTTATTAAATGCCTTAATACTCTACGTGCTTCTGCTGGTATTCCCATGATAAATTCCTCCTGTTTTTTTAAAAATTTTATCAAAATATACTAAAAATCGCTTTGAACATAATACTCTACTGCATACCTTGCTTCATTAATTTCAATATTCGGGGCAAGTCGTTCAACCAATTTTGCCCCGCTTGTCCTGTAAATTGACGTTATATTGCGTTTATCCGACATTTTCGGGAAATCCTCCATACTGTATAAATTGCCTTCTTTGCTGACAATCGTCCTGCCCTCTAACCATTCTCCGATTTTGGACAGAATAGCTTGGCTGTCTATTCTTTGTTCATCGGATGTGCTCATGGTTTGTAAAAATAATTTGAACGGATATTTTGCCGTATAACTTCCGCAAATATAGGTTTCTAGCCGTATTGGGCTTGAAATTGTCGACATACACATGCAAATGCTTCTCGGCTTTAGCTGCTCAAACATAATTTCGTTTTGCTTGATTTGCTCAGGCAGTTCCGGAAAACCGTTTATTAGATTTATCATTGTTTTTTGTATATCTTCAAGCTCTGAAACCGTGATAGGGACTGTGTTTATCGGCTTTATCATGCTCATTTTCCCACCGCCTTTTTTACTACATCTATCCAGCCGTTCAAATGATCTTCTTTTGCCCGTTCATACCATTTTGCTCCGGCTTTGCCATGAGACTCTTTTGAATAATCTAAATTCTTATCCACAACGTGTTTTTTGGTGTGTTTTCTAGCCCACGAGCTGCCTCTGTCATCAAGCATAATATTGCCCATGTACAAAAATCTTGCATATGGAGTGTCATATACAATTTCGGTATTTTCGTTTTCGGTATAAACCGAATTTGACAAAAATCCATCCCTAAACGGCACATAATCCGTGGTATCCGCAATGATTTGATTGACCAAATCACTCTGTGCTTTCGCAAGTTTTCCTTTCAATTTGCTCAGGTCTATGTCAACTTCAATTTTGTCTGTTATCACTAAATATTTGTCTTTAAATTCATATTTCATATCTAATACCCCATAACTTCAAAATGAGATAATTCATCTTCGAAATCTTTCAAGCCATGAATAAAAAAGACTCCATCCGTATTATTTCTGAAAATCTCATAATCAACATCTTTTATATTTGAATAGTCGCCTTTAACAAAGAAATCTCTGCCTTCCTTGAATGTAAAATAATCTTTTTTGTTTTCGTTTTCCTGCCAAAGTTTGGGCATCATAAACGATTTAGTCGTGCCACAAACCCTTTTTGTCTCTCCGATTTTGAAATATTTCACAATCAACAAACAAAAATCTCCGTCACGTGTAGAATTATCACTAAAAGACGTATGATAATGTGCCTGAAATTCTACATTTGTAAAAAGAGCCGGGTAATATTCGTTCGTTTCTTCATCATGGTTAAAAAGCGTAACTACACCGCCGAACATAAATTTTTCCCCCCCTAAATAATCGTGCAATGGTGGCAGGCAGGGCTGCTGCCGACCACCTTTGACAGTAAATTATAAAATTTTCCGCCGATACAAATAGGCGAGAGGTACATATCCATAACCGACTGTATAATTTTTCTCTGTTTCGAAGGGTCTGTGAGATAATCGATTGACTTATTCGCAGCGGATGTGTCATACGTCACGGAAACCGCCCCTGCGGTCTTACTATGAATAATCCCGCCGGATTTGTCTCCCCCTGACTGATTTGAAGAATTTACTAAAATATTGAATCCATCCTCGAATTTTTTCATCAATTCTGAAATCGCACAGGCACAATTTTTTATATTTCGGACTAGCTCCGGCGGATAATTATTGATAGTTTTGTCATTCACACGTGATAATGTGCTTGCAGTTATTTGCATACATGCCATGGCCGCATATTTAGAAAACTCATTCTCTGTCAAATCTGCGCCTTTAAATGTATTTTTGTAATAGTCATAATCTACAAACATTTTTATCACGTTCC
>CASPLG010000082.1 GCA_949422855.1 uncultured Eubacteriales bacterium
TGGATTAGGCAAAATATTGCTTCCGAAAAGGAAAAAGGATTAGTAAGGCAATTAAGGGTTACTCAAGATGAACTTAATTTCTTTAAGCGTACTGCTAAAAAATGGACTTTAACCAATGATGATGGCTCTAAAATAACTGTTACGGAGTTTATCCATCAACAGTGGCTTTCAAAAAATGAGCAGGCTTCTAAAAACTAAACTTGCTTTTAAATTCATTTTAAGGGGTGTTACCGGGCTTTAAAAGACGTCTTAGTATAATTACACTAGACACCTTTTAAAACCTCTCTAACAGCGTTTTATGCACGAAAAAGAGGCATTCAGACTGAATGCCCCAGCTTAGTAACGTTACAACAGTTTGTAGGTAATCAGCCTACAGTGCACTTAACGTTATCATCTTCGGATAGTCTTATTATAGCATTTTTAAGCGGTATGTTAAACTGTTTACGTGCACTTAACAGGCTTA
The DNA here is from genome assembly GCA_949422855.1 of uncultured Eubacteriales bacterium. Taxonomy (GTDB): domain Bacteria; phylum Bacillota; class Clostridia; order Oscillospirales; family Acutalibacteraceae; genus CASPLG01. The sequence goes on from CASPLG010000082.1 coordinate 464, forward strand.
ATCACCCTGAATTGCACAGGAAGGAGGGTCCTTCCCTGATGAAATTCATTGTCATCTTCGTGATCTTGCCTAATAAGCAAGTAAAACAGCTTTGTAAGGCTTTATTGTCTGTATTAAAGCTAGCAATTAAAAAAGTTATTAAACTTATTGTTGCTTGGCTATCTGATTAGTTTCTGATTGCTGACGTATAGATTTTAACTTTCAGCGGTATCTTTTTAGATACCGCTGTTTTTATTTGTCGTTATTTTAGATATATAGCAATTTAAATTTTTATTTTGTGAATAGAATATTGTTATTTGAGAAATAACTTTTTTTTTTTTTCGAAAAAACTTTTCGCGCGCGCTATATACGGTAGATACATTATAGATTACATTATATACATTATAATACATTAGAGCATCTGAAAAGGTTGTTATATCAAGGAATACAGAGGTTAAAAATATGTTTTTGTACATGAAAAATATGTTTTTGTACATGAAAAATATGTTTTTGTACATGAAAAATATGCAAAAACACAAAATATGTTATTATACATATAAAATGTTTTCGAGGTGTTTATATGGCAATTATTAGTAATAAAAAAATGGATGTTGCTTTAGATAATTTACTTAGTCGGCAAGACTATTTAGTTACACAAGCTAACGAGTTAGCTAAATCGTTAGGGAATTTAAGAACTTTTGAACATAAAGTTTTAGACTATTGTTTTTCCTATGTTACTCGCGAAGATCAAAACGATAAAGTCTATGAATTGACTATTAATGAGATAGTTAACCATTTAGGTCTTACTATTTCTGGTCAAAATTATAAGAGAGTTGTTGTAGCATTTAAAAAATTAAATGAAAATACAGCAACATACATTCGAATACTTGAAGATGATGTAGAAGGAATATTGATGTCATCTTTGTTTGATTATATTAAGATAATGAAAGACGGTCGTATAAAATTTAGATTTAGTTCTCAGGTAGCGCCATATATTTTTCATCTAAAAGAAAAATTTTATGCTTTTCGTCTATCAGAATTATCAAGGGTTCGTTCTAAGTATACATTGGCGTTACTAAAATTATGGAATGCTAATTCTTTTGGCAAATGGCGAGACTATAATGATCCAGAGAGTATGCCACCAGATGTAGTAATACAAGGAAGTTTAGAAGATTGGCAATCATGGTTTTTAGGTTATGATGAAAATGGAAAAGCTAAAAGATGGCCAGCAGGACGATTTAAACAAATGGCTCTAGATATTGCACTGAAAGAAGCTGGATTGTTATATCCCAATATGATATTTACAATAACAACGTTAAAACAGGGGCGTTGTGTTGTTGGTTATAAAATAGATATTCATCCAGTGAATACTAACGTTAATATGAATACACTTACAATTGATAATGCACCATTAAAAAAATAAATATTTTTGATAGTTAAAGTATTTATAGCTTTTTAGGAATGAATAATGTTATAATGAATTAGATAGGGGTGTTGAATTTGAAAAAAAACAATAAAAAAACATTTAAAGATTCTAAATTTAGAGAAATTGATTTGGTAGAAGCATCAAAAATTATTGGTGGGCGAAAGAAGCATAAGTGTCGTGTGTATAATAACGGAATGCCTACAGGGGTATATCGTTGGTGTTAGATTGAGATTAATATATTATTTCCTCTAGAAGATATATTTCTAGAGGAAATTTATTTTTTGAGGATGGCTTTATGAATACATTTACTCCTTATCAAGATCCTACATATTTTATAATTTTAGCAATTGCTCTTATTCCCATTGTTATTGGGATTTTGTACGGAAAAAAAGTTAGAATATATGAACTTATGATACTTATATTTTTTCTATATCTATCATTCGGTGGAAAAAATATACAACAAGGTATTGCTCTTATCGTATATTTAACTTTCGAGACATTATTAGTATATATTTATGATAAATATAGAAAAAAACATAATAATACTATGATTTTTTGTCTATCAGTATTTCTTGCGATTTTACCACTGGCAATTGTAAAGATAACTCCTTTCTTTAATATAAATTCATACTTGGGTTTTTTAGGTATTAGTTATCTAACGTTTAAATCTGTTCAAACTATTATGGAAATTCGTGATGGAGTACTTAAAAATTTTAATCCCTGGTTTTTTCTACAATTTTTAGCTTTTTTTCCAACTATCTCTTCTGGACCAATTGATAGATATAGAAGATTTGAGCGTGATTACTATAATATTCCTTCTAAAGAGAAGTATTTAAATATGTTAGATAAAGGTATAAAGTATATTTTTGTAGGTTTTGTATATAATTTTATGCTCTCGTATTTTTTTGGTACATTATTACTTCCACAAATAAAAGCTGAAGTAATTGCTTCTATAGGAATATCGTTTAGCCTTATTAAATACATGTATATTTATAGTATGTATTTATTCTTTAACTTTGCCGGATATAGTTTATTTGCGGTCGGAACTAGCTATATTATGGGAATTGAAACACCTATGAATTTTAATAAGCCTTTTATCTCTAAGAATATTAAAGATTTTTGGAACAGATGGCATATGACTTTATCTTTTTGGTTTAGAGACTACGTCTATATGCGTACGGTTTTCTTTTTAATGAAAAAGAAAATATTCAAAAGTAGAAGAACCGTTGCTAACGTAACATACATATTTAATATGTTATTAATGGGTATATGGCACGGAGAAACTTGGTATTATATACTTTATGGCTTAATTCATGGTATAGCTTTAGTTATAAATGACTGGTGGTTATATACAAAAAAGAAAAAATTACAATGGCTACCACATAATAAAGTTACAGAAGCTATTGCAATTTTTATAACATTTAATTTTGTATGTTTCACTTTTTTGATTTTCAGTGGGATATTAGACTATGTTAAGTTTTAAATATCAATAACTATTGTATAAATTTTATTGGTATCGTATAATAAAAATGCCAGTGATATATTTAGGTCATTGGTACGGTTGCAGACCTGATTATTAAATCAGGTCTTTTTTATTGTTAATAATATAAAAAATTGATACTTAAAAGGTTGGACAAATTGTATATTTGTTCAACCTTTTTTGTAAAAATTGACATGATATATTACTACTTTAAAAAAAATTACTTTTGTGATAAACTTATAAAAATATTAAGAATAGCATAATTTTTTTATTATTTAGAAAGTTAAGAGAAAGTTTAAATGTCGCAGTTTGTAAAATTAAGTTAGAAAAATAAAAAGCCATTTGTGATAGACTTTT
>CASPLG010000083.1 GCA_949422855.1 uncultured Eubacteriales bacterium
ATTAACGTTGTGTTGCCAATTAGAGCTTAGAATATTTTTAAATCTATTAATATTTATTCCATCTAAAAGAATAGAGTATATTTCCAATATATACTGTACCGCTGGATATGAAGCCAAAGGTCTAAAAAAGTTTCTCCCTAATTTTATTCCCTCAAAAGCTTCTTCAAACAGCAAAGATTTCTCTTGATACGAGAGACACTTACCGCTTTGGAATTTTATTTCAAGAGATAAAAAGTCGTTTTTTCTATAGTAAACTCTTTTAAAATCGGGGATTATTTTATCTTTAAATTAACGATAAGTGCAATATCATTAGATAAACATGTTTTTATCTTGTCTTCATCATCTTTACACGTTTTTTCAAGTTTAGAACTTATCTCTTGAACTATGAATTGCCATTCAAGCTCTCTGTTTGAAAAGGGCTGAATGATTTTTATAGTTTCATCTTTAATATGATTATGTTTTTCGATTATAGACTTTATTTTAAATATATTAGGGTATTCGTTTTTAAGTAAATTGATCGATGTAAGGCTATTATTTTCAGGAGTATTAGACTTAGGTGCAATATAAGGCTGTTTTAAATCATTAAATAAAGTTTTAAATATATGCTCAGTTAAATATTTATCTGTTATTTTGTTGTTTAGTTTAGCAGTAAGGTATACTTTTTTAGAAAGATTAGCGGAAACTTGAATAATATATTTTTGCATATCTGTAAAAAACAAAAATCCATCTAAAATAATAGTACCTGTTTCTGAGAGTATCTGATTTATTGAGTCTTTAGTCATTGTCCCTACAGATTTTATATTTTTCTCTATATTAATGTCTGTCCCTAAAATCTGATTAGTCCGGTGTGATATGTTTTCACTTTCCAGCTCATCCATGACCGTATTAAATTCTTTACATACATTAAATAAATTGTACTCAAAATCAGAGTAATCGTTTTTTATTAGCTCAAGACATGTGTTAGAAATGGCTATATTGTGGAATCTAAGAAATTCACAGAGCTTAAATATTTTATATCTCATAGAATCCATTAAGCTATGAGTATCCTTGTTGCTAAAAAGATAATCTATAACTTTTTTGAGAATATATCTTTGGTCGCCTATCTTTATACATAATTTATTTTGATATATCTCATTTTGAATATTTTTAATAAACTCAGAAAACGTTTGAATATTCACTTTAGTGCTATAATATGGAATTAACTCACTCTCTGAAATGCGTAATTCTTTCACACTTTGAGTAGCACATAAATGTATTACATTTTCTGAGCTTAAATAAATGTTTTTAAGCTTTTGGGATAATTCATTTTCACTTAAATCTTTACTACTTATTATTTCAATAGCCATTTTTACCATCCTAACTATTGTTGTATATGTATATTAATGTTTTTTCTAGTTCCTTTATTTCTTGAATGCTACTAAAATAAGATAAACTAAACCGAACGGACCCTAGAGGGAACGTACCCATCGCCTGATGAGCTAGAGGAGAACAATGTAGCCCTGTTCTGACAGCTATTTTTCTTTCTTTTAATATTTTCCCGATTTCATCGGGAGAATAGCTTTCAAATATACAAGAAATGATTCCTATTCCACTGTTATTTCCTATGATTTTAATGTTGCTAAACTGATTAAGACATTGTACTAATTCCGATTTAAGTTTGGATTCTTTATCCCTAATTTTTTTAGTGGTAATTTTTTTTATCCATTTAAGTGAAACGTATAATCCGGCTACTGACAAAGTGTTTAAGCTTCCGGCTTCAAGTCTTTCTGGTATAGAGTTTGGCATATCTTTTTCTTGAGATAAAATTCCTGTACCACCATAGTATAGCGGAGAAAGAGTACTATTATCTTTCATTACTATACCCGATATTCCGAACGGTGCATAGAGTGTTTTATGACCTGCAAAAATCAGATAGTCAATAGAATTATCATACATATCTATGTCTAACAATCCGGCAGTTTGGGCACAATCCAAAACAGTAGTACACTCAAATTTTTTAGCTAAGGGAATTATCTTTTCTATAGGAGAAACAATTCCAAAAGCATTACTCGCATGAGACATTACTAAAACATCCGGGGTTTTAATATTAAACTGTGCTTGTATACTGTCAATATCATATTCAAAGCTATTAATTGACATTTTTAGAGTGATTATATCAAAATTGTATTTTTTTTGCAAATAATATAGTGTACGTAACACAGCATTATGCTCAAAAGGTGTTATATAAATGTTTTTAATATTTTTATATGAAAGTCCCTGAAGTACAGTATTAATTGATATGGTAGCAGAGGGAGTAAACACTACTCGGTAATTTGGATTGCAGTTAAATAAATTCAGTAGCATTTGCCTTGTCTGCGTTACAATATTTTGTATGCCAGATAAATCATCATAATTTCCCCTGCTTATGTTAAATGCGGAATTTCGATTAAATTTATCCATAAAATCATAAACTTCATCAGGCTTGGGGAAAGTAGTTGCAGCGTTATCAAAATATATCATAATTTTTTATTCACCTGCACTTCATCTAAAAGATTTATAAGGACTTCTCTTTTTTGATTGCAGGATAGGGCACGTCCATATTCATCTATTATATTTTTAATTTCTCTTTTCAGTAGATTGGAATATTTATTGGGGGAACTTATTGAAAAGGTATTTATCATTTCTTTTTCTCCGTTGTTAATATGCCATATTTGGTAGCAGTTTTTGGGATTTCCTTGTTTCATTTCTATGATTTTTTTAGTGCTGATAAACTTCTGAGTAAGTATATAAGGAGTATCCTCTTCAAATTCACATGGAGTTATCCCTAATAATGTTATTGAAAGTTCATCTATGATTTGATTTTCTTTCAAAGATAAATTTACAGTTTTAAGAATTACTTCTTCTCCGTTTTCAAATAAGGTGTGCTTGTTTAACTCTGGTAAAGCTTTATACCAGGTTTGGAGAGATTTACGCATATCTTCTCTATTTACTCCTAAAATAGATTTTATATCAAATGTAAGGGCTTCATATGCCTTTATGAGAATATTTTCTAAGGTATTTTTTGCTTCGACTATTTTATTAAACATAGCGCTATAATCATCTGTTTTGAATACTTCAGGAAGTTTTGTAGTTAAATATTTATAAGAATCTAGGTTAGGATTTTTGAGTGTTTCTCGAAACCTTATAATATCTTCATTGAGAGGCTGATATTGCCCTTTGCCAAGATATACTTTATTTGAGATTTTTGAATACTTAGGGAGTCCATAAGACCATAGCTGTATTGACTTTACAATGCTATCTATATATTCTTCTTCTGTTTTATAAGGCATCACATATTTTAGAAATAATTTTTCAAGTTTACTTAAAAAATCCATAAACGACTCAGGAGAAGTAAGGTTACTATATTTTTGAAATATTTCTAAATCAATTTGCATTTTTATCCTTCTTTCTTGCAACAGCTAAAACTAATTTCATAATGCATCCTCCGGGCATATATCCATAAGAGATACATTTTTTACATCTTCTGCATTTTTTATCATCAATTTGATATTTATCTTTTTGAACCTTAATCGCACCGAATGAGCAAAGTGATTCACATTTTCTACAAGCTCTGCAAGCGTTATATTTTGTGATTTGATATTTTATTTTTCGCTGGAGAGATACATGATTTTTGACGTTCATAGTTTTTATTTTTACTTTTAAAGAATCAGGG
>CASPLG010000084.1 GCA_949422855.1 uncultured Eubacteriales bacterium
TTTTCATATTGGTACATTCTCACATCACCCCTATATTATTTTACATTTCGGGGTGGAATATGAGAACGAAACACAATTTTATTTTTTAGTAGTATTTAATTTCGTATTTTGATTTTCACTTTGAGACAATTTGTCCCAAAGTGAAACCGATAAAGGATTTAGTCCCAAAGAGAACGTAATTTTAATTTTTTTTCACTTCTTGTTCCTTTCAAATACTCTTGAAAACAGGACATCATTTCATTGACATCTATGTTATTTTTTAGAAATTGGCTTAATTCTTCATCAAAACAATTTTCAATCTTTTGTAACTTGGGAACCAGTGCTTTTCCTTCTTTTGTTAGATAGAGCACTGAATAACGCCCATCTGTCGCTTGTTTACCTTTATAGATAAACCCTTTTTCAACAAGCCCTTGTACTAGACGACTAGGGCTTTTTTGCTCACAGATTAGTAAATCCCCTATTTCTTTCAATGATAGCGGCTCATTATCAGCTAATACCAGCAAAACTTCCGCCTGATTGGGTGTAATATTTAGTGGGCTTAATTTTGAGGCAAATTTTTTAAGAGCCTCTTTTTCTACACTACGGAACACATACCGAAATTTTGTACCATACTCCATATTTTTATCCTCCATACAGATACATTACATGAAATCTATATTACAGAACAGATAAGGCGTTGTCAATAATTTTATATGATTTTAGCCGTTTCACTTGACAAAACAAATTAAATGACATATCATCTATTTGAAGGGAGAGATTGATATGAGTAAATTAAGACAATTAGGGCAATCCGAAATTAAGCTTTCACCGCTGGGGATAGGTACATGGCAATTTAGCAACAAAGGTGGAACATGGGATGCTGTTTCTGCCGAGACAGTATATAACATTTTGAAATATTCTTTGCAGCATGGCTTGAACTGGATTGATACTGCAGAAATCTATGGCAGAGGAATTTCAGAAACATTGATTGGAAAGGCATTAAAAAAGCTAGCTGAAGAAAATGCTATTCCTTTCTCTCCTTTTATTGCAGATAAGTGGTTTCCTCTATTAAGACCAGCAAATAATATTACTGAAACGATACAGGAGCGTTTAACATGTTTGCAAAGGCCAGTAATTGATTTATACCAGATTCATCAACCTACTTCCATTTCCTCTTTGCAAAAGCAAATTGAGAGAATGGCTGGGCTAGTTGAGCAAGGAATAATCAAAGCGGTAGGCGTAAGTAATTTTTCGGCTAATGGTATGAGAAAAGCTGATAAATTGTTAAAACAGTATGGTTTACGACTTGCATCTAATCAAGTGAAATATAATCTTCTGCATAGAAATCCAGAGCGGAACGGAGTAATTGAAGCGGCTAAAGAATTGGGGATATCTATTATTGCGTACTCGCCTTTGCAACAAGGTGTTTTGACGGGCAGATTTCATAATAATCCGGAATCCGTTTCCAGCATTAGCAGATTACGCCGGCTACATTCTAATATTAGCTCTAAGAGTCTGAAACGGACGAAACCACTGATAGATATTCTTTGTAAAATCGGAAACTATTATGGAAAAACTCCCGCTCAAATTTCTTTGAACTGGTTAATTTACTCACAAGAGGAACTTGTATTTGCTATACCAGGGGCAACGAGGATAGAACAAGCTGAAAGTAATGTTAAAACATTGGATTTTTCATTATCCAGAAAGGATATAGATTTACTGAATAATGTCTCAGCAAATCTATAATTGTAGTTATGTCAAAGACGAAAAGAACTTTAAGAAAAATCACCATTCTTTTAATGCTGGTTATTATTTCCTCCAGTTTGTTTTGTTATCTGGGTATGAATTACAATAATGCAAAATTTACCGCATTGGATAATGCTATACTACAATTTATGGTTGATCATACAGAAAAAGAAATCACAGTTTTAATGAATTTTTTTACTTTTTTCGGAACTATCGGCGGCGTTAGTTTAATTCTTCTATTGATGATATTCATTAGCCACTTTAACAAAAAAATTATTACCGCTGGCGTAATAATTATAGCTGAGTATCTGATAAATGGGATATTAAAAAATATCTATATGCGTCCACGCCCGCCAGTCGCACGTTTGACTTTAGCAGAAGGATATAGTTACATAAGCGGTCATAGTGCTGTTTCTCTTGTGATGTCGGTCATATTGATAAATGTTTTTGTCTGTAATATGAAGCACAAGAGAATTAAAAATATTTTATATGTGTTTCTCGTTATCATGCCCTTTCTTATCGCTATCAGTAGATTGTATCTAAGGGCACATTATTTTACTGATGTCATTGGTGGGTGGCTTGTCGGAATTGTTTACCTAAGTATTCTTGAAATTATAGTGCTTACCAGAAAATTATCCATGTAAGGAGACGATTGTAATGGAGCTTAATTTGGAAACATTAACCAGTATTTCTAATATACGCGACATAGGTGGATATAAAACAACAGGCGGAAAGACTATAAGTTGTAAAAAGTTAGTGCGTTCGGCTTGTTTAGATAAGCTATCAAGGAAAGATGCTAACGCTCTGACTAGATATGGAATAAAGACGATTATTGATTTTAGGAGCATAAAGGAACGGCAAAACACTCCAGACAAAGAAATCATTGGTATAAACAATCTGCCTTTTCCCATATTCGATGATGTGAGAATACCTGTTATAGATAATACACTAATCGAACGCTTGATTTCTAAAAGAGAAAAACTCCTAGACTTTCTTCCATATCAGCATGAGCACATGATAGAGACTTATCGAAATATGGTATGTGACGAAAATGCCCTAAATACATTTCAAGGTTTTTTCAAAATGTTGTTGGAAATAGGCGACCATGATGGAGCCGTACTATTCCATTGTACTGCCGGAAAGGATCGGACAGGTTTTGCTGCGGCGCTTGTTCTAAAATGTTTAGGGGTCGATTGGAATGATATACTAAAAGATTATCTGGTAACAAATAATTATATTCAAGAACAAATAAGTAGAGTGACACCCACTTTATTAAAATTGAATATTAGTCAACAAATGATAGAGCAGGCAAGCGGTTCTTTTCTCGCAAAAAAAGAATATTTAGATGCCGCATTTCAAATGATAGATTCAAAATACGGAAATTTTTATCATTATATGGGAAAATTAGGGGTGGATAAAAATTCCATGGCAAAATTAAAGGATATTTACACTAAGTAAACTATTTGATATAGAGCAAGGCTATTAAAAATATGTAAAACGAAATCTGCCCAATGCGGGATAATAAAAAAACCGTTGTTGTGGTGGCTGACTATTTTTGCGCCAAACAATACATACAGTAGCCTTGCGGCGGTTTTGAAATAACAAATTTCAAGGCCGCCGCTTTCTAAAAAAATGGAAAACGGAGGGTGTGTTAAAGTCACCCATTTTTAAGGACACGGCGGTATCCGGGAGGTATCGTTATGTCCTTTTTAATTATTGCTCTATCTAGCTTATCAAAAAAAGTTTAGCCCCTCCTCCAGACTACTCCAGCCCAGAACGCGAAATTTGCAAGTACATAAAGAACTGCGTCATTTCATGCGCCCGCACAGTACAACGCTGTGCGGGCGTTGTCGTTTCTTGTCGGCTCCACTTTGGGACAAACAGTCCCAAGGTGCGGGGCGGCTCCCCCGGGTGTCGCTCCCCG
>CASPLG010000085.1 GCA_949422855.1 uncultured Eubacteriales bacterium
CGTCTTCAGCTTTTAAGTAAACTTGACCTTTACTTTTAAGTTTTGGATTATCATCATCGCTGGTCGAGTATGTATAATAAATACTGCCATTCGAGGCTCTGTCGACTGTCATGCGGTTAGGCGATAGGGGATAAAGAGCCATAACGTCACCTTTTCCGTTTCGGAGGATTTGTGCATAGGCATTTCCCCATAACAAAAGATGACTCATGAGCGTTTCTCGAAACACAAATGAAGTCATCTCGGGATTAGGTTCGTCATGAAGTAGAAGATACAGAGGATGGTCGACCGCTTTCTCTTTCCCTCCTGAATTTTTGTATTTATATGTGTGAAGAGGCAGTCCGGCTATGGCTTCTGATAAAATCCTAACGCACGAATAAACTGCAGTCACACTCAAAGCACTCGTTTGACTCACGCTTTTTCCACTGCTGGAGCTGCTTAAAAATGCACTAAACATCCCGGTTCCCAGACTATTTTTTACTTTAGGTTTATCTCTCGAGTGGAAAAGTCTTTTAAAAATGTTCAAACATCAATCCATCCTTTCAATATTTGGATATATATTATCTTCCTTTAATAAATCATAAATGAAGAGTCTGCCTTTTTGCGTCCAATAAGTATGCACTTTTGTATGTTGGCCTTCATTGTCCAGATAAGTATGTGTCTTTGTACTGGTGTATCCTTTTTCTGAATATTTCTGATATAAAAGCCAGATGTCTCCTTGTTTAAACTGGATGCCTTTTTCATGGAGGTATTTGTTCATTTTTTTGGCACTCCAGCCATAGTCCTTGGATATTGTCGATATGGACACTAGGTCTTTACAATTCAGAACAACGTCATAATAACTGGCTTTCGGGATCAGTTCTGAAATCTGCTGTGTTTGTATCATTGATTTTTCTTCTAATTTTTTATTTTTTTCACGTTCTTCTTTTAGTGCATTAAGTGCTGCAATACCTAAATCAGGATTATCAATCAGCTCGTTAATCGCATACATCCCATGCTTACGTATTGTAGGGAGAACCTCGCTTGTTACCCATCTTTTAAACCTTCTGGCGTTTGGCAGTTTGCTTGATAAAATCAAGCTGTATAGACCACTTTCATTAATTAGTATTCCTTGAGTTCCGTTGACGGTGAACGATTCGTTACGGGTTTTATCTTCTTCGTCAACATGGTCTCTAAGTGCTTTTTGTGGATTTGTGTATCCAAGTATTAGTGCCACATCTTTCCCTACAAAGTAAGGTTCATCATCAATTGTAATGGTTCTCACTTCGCCAAATTCCTCATTTTTAAATACTTCTAGACTGTTCATAAACTAAAACTACCTCCATAACTTCTCTGTCACTTCGTGACATCTCTTCTTAGAAAGAAGAGTCTTCCATAAAATTTTTAATAAAAAAGTGCCAGCATCCCTGCTGTCACATCAAAATTTTCTAAATGATTTTAAATTATAATTAGTCCTCTTTCGTTGTAAACTGATTCAGTTTGCGTATTTTGATTCCTTATTGCTCTATCAAGAGCCATGATTGTTGCCACAGCTCCATCGATTTTCTCCGTTGATTTTTCCTTGTCCGGCTTAATATTCCCAGCTGGATCGGTGCGAATGTAAATATTATCCATCATCCAGCGAAGTACAGGATGTCCGGTATGTGCCAGTTTCTCTTCAAGCGTTAACTTCATGAGTTCTTTTGAAGGAGGACTCATATCCTTAAATCCCTGCCCAAACGGAACTACTGTGAAACCCATACCTTCGAGATTCTGCACCATCTGCACAGCTCCCCAGCGATCGAAAGCTATCTCACGAATGTTATATCTTGTGCCAATCTCCTCGATAAAATTTTCAATAAAGCCATAGTGCACCACATTTCCTTCAGTCGTTTGAAGATATCCGTCTTGATGCCAGATATCGTATGGAACATGATCACGTCTGACCCTTAAATCGAGATTGTCTTCGGGAATCCAAAAGTAGGGAAGGATATAGTATTTATCATTCTCGTCTTCAGGTGGAAAAACTAATACAAACGCTGTGATATCCGTGGTCGAAGATAAGTCCAGACCGCCATAGCAGATTCTTCCTTCAAGATCTCTTTCGTTAAATTTAAAACTGCAGGCATCCCATTTCTCCATCGGCATCCATCTGACTGATTGTTTTACCCATTGATTAAGTCTAAGTTGCCTAAACAAGTTCTCTTCGGCTGTGTTTTGCCTCGCTGACTCGCACGCATTTTTGAGTTTTTCTATATCGACTGTAATTCCAAGTGACGGATTCGCTGCCCTCCAAACTTCCTCGCTCGTCCAATCTGCATCAGACGGAGCTCCGTAAATAACAGGGTAGAAAGTTGGATCACGCTTTCGACCTTTTAAAATATCCTCGGCTTTTTGATGTACCTCCCAGCACACTGAGTTTCTGTCTGTTCCGGCAGTAGTTATCAAAAAGAAAAGTGGCTGCTTTCTTGCATCTCCTGAGCCATGAAGCATTACGTCATATAAATTGCGATTTGGCTGGGCGTGAAGCTCGTCAAACACAACGCCATGCACGTTTAAACCATGCTTTGTGTAGGCTTCGGCGGAGAGGACTTGATAAAAGCTGTTAAGTGGCTTGTAAATCAAACGTTTTTGCGATAATACGGGCTTTATTCTCGATTTGAGGGCAGAGCATTGCTCAACCATATCGACCGCCACGTCAAAAACTATCGAGGCTTGCTGGCGATCTGAAGCACAACCGTAAACTTCGCCGCCATGCTCGAAATCTCCACAAGTCAGAAGAAGTGCTGTTGCCGCTGCAAGCTCACTATTGTGCGTGGGTAAACAAGACCGCCCCACCAAATACTGATGAGACGGGCTGTTTACTTGTACACATTGCATTCCTTGATTTTGGATTTTTTCAATTTTATCAATATATCTGAAATGGCTTCTTGTTCTTGGATTACGCTCCACGCTGTTTTTGTATTTTCTGTAAAGTCCGCTGATTCGAGTATCCTTAAAAGCCGTAAATTTTATATAATAAAGCGTTTCTCCGGTTTTTACCCGACCACACTCCCGACTTCGCTTATTCCAATCTTTCCTTTGAGTTGATGCCGCTTGGGTAATAGAATTTTTTATTCCGAGGCTCCACAAAAGTTCGCTCACACTTCGAGCTAAACCGCACTCTGTAGAACAATAAACCGCTTGTCCTCTTATCTTTTCGATACATCCATCGGAATCCACCAACCCTCTAAGTAGCTCAATTCTTTGTTGCTTCGAGGATCTAAGATATTTTAAAGGTATTTTTTTATCATGAAAAGTCTTCAAAAGAATTTTATTGAGGTCAGGAATACGCACCACTACGCTATCTCCGATATTGTGCCATATACCGGAAATTTCATGCCGATACATAATATTTTTTAAAACGCCGGAGATATCTTCTGTTTTAATGGTTATTTCAGGCTTGATAGCATTTCCATTTCCAAGCCAATATCCCATAAGATACGGAGAAACAGGAAGTGAAACCTCATTTAATTTTAAACACTTAGCTATCGGAATTCTGAAACGTAGTGAGTTACCGTCTTTTGGTAGATTGAAAAGTTCCTCCGTAGTCATGATACAGGATACCGGCTTTCCATGTGTATATTGTCCGCACCACTCATGATTTGCACCGGCTTCGATAATTT
>CASPLG010000086.1 GCA_949422855.1 uncultured Eubacteriales bacterium
TTAAAAGCCGTATCAAAGGTAGAGTTTGCACCGGTTTTACTATTATCAAACGTCACATTTTTGTATCTTTCACCTAACAAAGAAAGTCTTTTAAGATTCTCTATTTTCCGCATTTTATCAAGATTTTCTTGTTTCTTTTGTTCTGCTTCTTGCTGTTTTCGTTCGCATTTACACGTAACATGAAATGAGTACTTTATTCCACAAACTACAGCATCACGCCTGAGTCTTTCTCCACAAGTCGGGCAGATATTATCTGAATTTTTTGAATCTTGTATGACTGTAAACGCAGGCGTTAGACTTCCTGCTAAGTTGTGCTGATTGTTCGAATTGAATCCAGTGTTACGCTGGTTATTCAGGATATTCTGTACAGAGCTTTCTGTTTTGGCATTTTCCCGAATCTCCATAGCCGTTTCCATAGTTTTCACCTCCGGTTTTATTATTTTGATTGTCTTTCTGAATCCAGCTTAAAATCGTGGCGTAGTGCGATTTATAGCGTTTTCCGGTAGAGGCTATGTAATTTGACAAACACTCTATATAGCCATTACATTCACTTCCGAGTCTCGATTGCAGCTTGCTAAATTCTTCACTTGTTAGCAAAATGTTTTCAAATTCGCCGAATTTTTCTTTTACATTTTTTTCTTTAATAATTTCTTTTTTATTTCTGGTTTCTAGTTTTTTATTTCTAGTTTTATTTATCTTCACACTTTGTGTCATACTTTGTGTAATCATTTGAGTACTATTTTGTGTCACTGATTGTGTACCATTTTGTGTCCCATATAGGGAAACAATTGAATTGATTTTGTAAATTGTAGACTTATTACCTCCACGCTCTTTAAAATCAATTAAATTAAACTGTTTGAGTTTGTTCCTAGATTTGTAAAATTCATTTTTTGTTAGTTTTGATTCAGATAACAGCGTTAAAATTTGTACTGTAAATTCTTTCCATCCAAATCTATTTGCCATAAACATCAACGAGTGCCATAAACAAATGTCAGATTTGTTGATTGCCGAATTGTATCTTGTCCAATTATTAAACGCAGGTATCTCGGATAAATAATTCAACTTTTTACCTCCTTTCATGTTTCATAAAATTAAACTGTTTGCTTAGACTTAAAATAGTGTTTCATATCTTTCATATCTCCTTTTCAAATTTTTTAATGTTGAAATAAGATATTTTTAGACAGAAAAAATGCGTACAAAAGGTTAATTCTTAAAAACCTTGTACACATAATAAGTTAATGGTTGATTTTTATATTACCATAATGTATAATTAAATACATACGGTGTCGCTTATGCGATTGTGACAAGGTAGTCTCGATACCTTTCGCAGGTTTATATATCTGTCAAATATATAAACTGCCGTTCATTTTTTTGCTCAAATATCTTTTATTAATATACACCTTAAATTCTAAAATGTCAAATTTTTTGCAACTTCAATTTATCATACTTAAAGCAACTATATTTTTTGATATAAATTTTACTTTTGTATTTGATATTTAAACTGTTATCTTTAAAGATCTTAGCTCAACTACAATTTTCGGAATATGAGCGTAATATTTTTCTATGTTTAGCTTGCAAATTTGTCTATCATCGAAAAAAGCGACACCATTTAAGGCATCGCATATAATTTTTGCCACGTTATCAATATCCGGAGGAATAACTGGCAATATTTTTTTTATTGTTGATATTTGTTGCAAACTTCTTCGGTATAGAGAAGTAGGCTTTTATATCAATTTTAAACGGTACATCTTTATCAAAGAATTTCTTTGCAACAGCATTGTAACTTGATTTTATTTTCTGCTCGTAGTCTTTAGTTGGCTTTGGAATATATGTTACAGTTTTTCCTTTTATTATGCACATTCTAGGTCGTTGTTTTCCTCGTGGATCTCCTAAAACTTCAAATTTTACAAAATCATTTTTTGAGATCATAAAATCTTCAGCTCCTTCTCAAATTCTCCTAAATCATCTTTTTGTAGCTCGTTCAAACTTTTAATTTTTAGCTTTTCAAGAACTTTTGATACTTTTTCAGTACCATACTTGTCCAAAATTTCTCTTTGTTCTTCGGTCGACAATGATTCAATAGTTATCATATTTGGATTATCAATATATTCGATGTTTTCTTCTCCTGTATCAAGATCAATGTTTATCTTTGATTGATCGGATTTTACAGCTTGCTGAATATCTGTCGACATTATTCCATACCTTGATATTAACGCCTTTAGAACTGTCTTTTCAGCCATTTTCTCAAATTGTGATGCCCAGATTGCATCATCTTGATTGCCTGTTTTTTTGTACTTCCGATAACTTTGCGAATATCTCTCAGCGTGCTTTTCAATCTCTGGAATGCTCCAATAAATCACCTTTTTAAATCCATTTATCAGCTGAAGTCCTGCCATAAATCCTATGATCTTCTTATTTGCACGTTCTTCTTCATCCAGCCAATTTATCACCGGATCACCAACAAAATCTCTGCCGGAAAATTCGCCCTCTCTTACTTCTCTGGCATTTAATGATTGATATTGACCTGTACGAAGGGCAAGCTGTATATAGCCTTTTACGCCAACTTGAAATGTGGCTGTGGTCTTATAAGGAACACACCATGCAAAGCCTAAATTCGGATCAAACGAAGGTTCATTGACGTTGCTTTCAATGCACACGCTAAAAGGGAATTTCTATCACAATTTTTAAGGCTCTTTGAGCTGCTAGCTAAACTGGTTAAACTTGTTATAAATTGTCCTGTTCGATTTCCGAGTATTGATTCCAAATACTTTTTTGTTTTGCTATTCGATAAATAAACTGACATTGTCGTTTGATTTTCCATAATCAATTCTCCTTTTTATTTTCTAATTACAATATTTTCTGTTTGATAGAACTCTACGCCCGGAATTTTTATGTTCGGATTTCCAAAGTTTTCTTGATATTTACCTCTCTTATTTCGACTCCGTTAAAAAAGGTAGGGACAGATTTATTATCTGAGATCCTAACCTGCCAGCGTTTTTGAGTGGTTATTCCATCCTGTTTTTGAAAGACTTTTGCAGTATATTTTTCTAGGTTTTCTATCATCTCAGCCTGCCTGAACTTTGACTGTGCAACCTCTTTATCGCCGTTTTGCTCTGCTTCGACTGATTCATTTAGAAGTTTATCGACTTCTTCCTGACGATATTTTTTGGCTTCGTCACTGATTTTTATAGCTTTTTGTTCTTGAAATCTTTTATAAATTAAAATTTCATTTTTAAGATTTGTTTCGGCTGTGTCGCAAATTTCGAGCATTTCTTTTTCTTTGGAAACGATCTCTTTGTAGGCTTTTCGTGCCGATTCTTTGGCGTTTTTCCAATAATTAACAATCTTTTCTCTATGTTCTTTAACTCCTTTGAATATTTCTATCACATCTATTAAATTCTCTTGATTGTGAATGTGAATTTCTTGCGACAATCTATGAATTGTCGCTGATTTTTCCTTGATTTCTAACTCATTCATCTTCTACACCTCGAATTTATAAACTTTTAAGCACACCAAAAATATTTCAAAATTATCTTTGAGCTCATGTAAAACATACTTCCCATTTTCAAAGAGTTGCAAAGCTACAATTTTAAAGACTTTCTTATTCCAGCTCTCATAACCTGATTTATAAC
>CASPLG010000087.1 GCA_949422855.1 uncultured Eubacteriales bacterium
TCCCTGCACCTCTCCATACTTTTAAAGTGTGTGAAGTGTCCCAATGGGAGACATTTTTTTGTAATTTGATCGGAGTAACAACGGAAGTCAAAAAATTTCTTACATTTGAAGAACAACTTAGCCGCATTGAAAATAAAGGATTTATTATATCCGATAAAGATAAATGCTTAAATTTTTTGAAGAAAGTAAATTACTATAATATCTCGGCATATTTTATGCTGTTTAAGGATAAAGACGGACTTCATAAATCGAATGTAGACTTTGAATATATTTATAAAATTTACGAATTTGATAGAAAAATTCGTACTTTAATTTTTTCTACAATTGAGGAAATCGAGCTTCATTTAAGAACGCAGCTTTCATACTACCATGCCAATCGCTACGGAGCTTTAGGTTATTTAAAAAATGAGAATTATAATAGATACCACAAGCATAGCTCTTTTATAGATAAAATTCAAGAAGAATGTATAAGAAAAAACATTAATAATCCAGTAATTGTACATCACAACCTTAAGTATGATGGCAAAATACCTATCTGGGTAATAGTGGAATTTTTCTCAATCGGGATGTTATCTAAATTTTATGCTGATATGAAAACTCAGGATAAAAAAACTATTGCTAAGCAAGTATTTAATACAAGTTTTCTGTATTTAGAAACATGGCTTAAATGTTTAACGGTCCTTAGAAATAAATGTGCGCATTATGCAAGGCTTTACAACACTCGCTTTATCGTAAGACCTAAACTTAACTTTAATCTCAATAGGGAATCTTACCTTTTTGAGCAACTAATCGTTTTAAAAAATTTATATAAAAATGCTAAGAAATGGAATAATAACTTCATAGTTAGGCTTTCCTGAGAATTGGGAAGAGATACTGAGATATCATATAAAAAACTTAAGAGGTAAAATAAATCCGTCAATATGTTAATTGACGGATTTTATTATTATGGGTCGTGACCCAGTTGAGCGTGCGAAACATAAACCGCCCGCTATGCGGGTGTGCGACGATTGTTATACAAAAAAATCACCTTTCCATTATAGTGAGGTTGTTCAAGCCAATTTATAACGGAAAGGTGATTTTAATGGCCAATAAGGCAAATATATTATTCTTAGTTTTAGAAAACTTCTCAGAATTTATCATCAAATACTGTGAATTTACCATTGTATCAGGCAGATGATAATCCTCATCTAAAGACATTAATAAGGCTGGAAGAATAATCGTGTGAAAACTTATATTATCTTTTCCATATACAATATAGATTTTATTTCTACCGTTTTCTTTCCAAAAATCTTCCCAATTCAAATCGTGTTCATCACAAAATTTTTGTGTTGCAGTTACATAACCTAAAAGGGCTTCTATCCATACAAATATACTTTTATTTTCATAACCATCATATGGCACATCTATCCCCCAGGTTATGTCTCTTGTAATGGGTCTGTCTTTCAAACCTTCTTTTAGATCTCTTTGGGTCTGTTTTATACAAAAGTCTCTCCAATTATGTTTATTTCGATTTACATAATCTTCCAATTGTGGTTGTAGCGTTGACAACATCAAATACAAATTTTTAGCATTTACTAAAATTGTTCTATTAGTGCATGCACGACAAACGGCATTTTTTATTTCTGTTGGCACATGTCCACAATTGTCACATTCTTCTTCTTTCGTTTTGTTCCCACAAAAAATACATTCTCCTTCGATTTCTCTATCAAAGACCAATTTTTTACAATGTGTACAGTATGTTTGCGGGGCCTTAAGCTCTTTTATATAGCCTTTGTCAAGCATTATTCTCAATAATTTTTTTACCATATCCTTATGATAATTATCAGATGTTTTTGTGTATAAATCATATGAAAAACTCATGTCTTGAAATATTTTTTTAAATTCTTCGTGATAGTGTTCAGATACATCGGTTGGTATTTTTCCTGTTCTAATAACCGGTGCACCATGACAATCCGTTCCAGAAATATAAATTACATTATCCCCTCTTAATCTATGGTATCTCGCTAGAAAATCTCCTGGCAACATTGCAGTTAAATTGCCCAAGTTTTTCGGCAATTATGTCGGCAGTTTTAAATCCTACTCCATATACATCATCTACTATACCATACGGATTTTCCTTAAGTTTGGCTATGCTTTCTTCCCCATAAACTTTATAAATTTTATGTGCAATAGAGGTTGAAATCCCACAGTCACTTAAAAATATCATCAAATCTTTTATATTTTTATGACCTTGCCAGGATTCTTTTATAGCGTTAATTCTTTTTACTCCAATTTTAGGAATATCGAGTAATTGCATCGGATTATTTTCAATTATATCTATTGTATTTTCTCCGAATTTTTCTACAATTTTTTTAGCAAACTTAGGTCCAATGCCCTCAATAAGTCCACTCCCAAGATATTTCTCTATACCATAAATACTTGCCGGTAGGCTTTCTTTATATTCCACTACATTAAATTGTTTGCCAAATTTCTTATTTATCGAAAAATTTCCTTGTGCTTGAATTACAGTTCCTACGTTAATAGAAACAAATTTACCAGTAAAAGTGATTAGCTCGGAAAAGCCTTTAACTCTCACTTTTATCACAGCAAATCCACTTTCTTCGTCTTGATGTATAATTCTTTCAACCACTCCCGTTATAATTTCCATATCCACACCTCCCAACAATAAACAAAAAATCCTTGTTACTTTAATTATAACAAGGATTTCTTACACTTTAAATATTATAATCTTGCAACTAATTTAAGTTTGTAAATATATAAAAAATTATATAATATTTACAAGCTTAAAACTTATTGTTGACCCTAACGTTACGTAATAGTGTACTATATAAATATAGGAGGTGAGAAAATTGAAATTAAAAATTAATGAAATAGCAAAGATTACAGGGGTTACGGTCAGAACTCTACATTATTACGATGAAATAGGATTATTGACTCCGAGTGAAACAACCAATTCAGGATACAGATTATATGGCGAAAAAGAATTAAGTACTTTACAACGAATACTATTTTTCAGAGAACTTGATTTTCCTCTTAACCAAATTAAAGAAATAATATTAAATCCTAATTTTGACTCAAAGAAAGCACTGGAAAGTCACAAAGTTCTATTAATGAAAAAACGCAAACATATGGATAAATTAGTAAATCTAATTGAAAAGATATTTAAAGGAGAAATAAATATGAGCTTTAAAGAATTTGACATGACAGAAATCGAAAGTATAAGACAACGATATATTTCGGAGGTAAAAGAAAAATGGGGCAAAACTCCTGAATTTGCTGAAAGTGAGGCAAAAACTAAAATGTATAGTAAATCCAAATGGGAAGAAATTGGAAAAGACTGTAATCACATTTTTGAAAAATTTTCTGAAAATATGCAAAAGTCGATTGAACACCCTGATGTGCAATCACTTGTTAAAGAATGGCAAGATTTTATATCTAGTAACTTTTATAAATGTACAAATGAAACCCTAAAATCATTAGGAGAAATGTATATAAAAGATGTGCGTTTTAAAAACAACATCGACAAACATAAAGAAGGTTTGTCTGAATTTATTTCAAATGCCATAGAATTTTGGTGGTGTACTAAAAAAGTTTATTTTGAAACTCTAGGAAATTAATAAGCAGCCCA
>CASPLG010000088.1 GCA_949422855.1 uncultured Eubacteriales bacterium
CGAAGTATAAAAAGCAATAGGTACAGTCTTTTTGCCCATCAGAGCAGCAAGCAGAGGAACTAAAATTACAGGGCTCCAAAAAGAATAAGAATATACTAAAATATCTAAGACGTTTGGCACTAAAAGTGCAAATATTGTAGCTATTAATCCTGTTAAAATATTTACTGTCCTAACGACCAAAACTGACCTCTGAAAACTTTCTTTTCTTGCAAAAACGGGTATCCACACATTATTAACCAATTCTACTGATGCACTATTTAAAAACGAACTTGCACTGGACATCACAATGGAAAGTGTACCTGCAATCAAAAATCCTCTAATACCTACCGGCGCAACCGAATTAATCATGGACTGTAAAATCGAGTTAGTATCAATATCCTGGTTTTTGAAATACACAATTCCTACCAGTCCTATCAAACCGGTTATCATAAAAAACGGAATCGACAAAATACCACTAATGACTGTAGCTTTAGATGTAGTTTTTAAATCCTTACCCATCAGAAGCCTCTGGACATAAGGGGGAACCATAGACTCCCCTGCCGCAAACGATATAAACAATGAAAGCAGTCCCAAAGGACCGACCTTATTAAATATGTTGAAATGTTCAGGAGGTATTTGCGTGATTATATGAGATATGCCCCCGGTTTTTATTATGCTGAAAATAAGAAGTAATGGCATAGATACCATTAGAATAATAAACTGGATTACCTCTGTAGCAACAACGGACTGCATTCCTCCGAAAGAGGTAGAGACAACTACGCAAGCCGTTCCTATCAGCAGCCCATAAAACGGGTTTAAACCCAGAAAAACATTAAATATATAGCTTATTGCACTGATTTGTGCCCCAAGTATACCGGCACATACTACGAAGGCAAATATTCCGGTAAAAATCTGTGCGCCCTTACCGTAACATTTGCCCATAATTTCTCCGGTAGAGGACACATCTTCAAAACTTTTTATATTCGGCACAACGTATTTTCCGATCAGTATAACTGCTGCCGAAAAACCGTAAAGAGCAAAAATATTTCCTATACCAACCTGTGCAACCTTAGCAGCATTTCCGGTTGAAAATCCTCCGCCGATGAATGCTGCACTTAATGTTGCAACCAAAACAAATACACCATACCTCTTTCTTGACAGCGAAAATTCTCTTACACTCTGAACCTTCTTTCTGGAAACCAAAACCCCGGTAGCAACAATAGCTGTCAAATAAATTATGACTATGGCAAAATCGATCGACATTCAACCAAACCCCTTATTCTATGATTTAGACTTATCCCTAAGACCTTATATAAATTAATCACGACTTCAAAGAAATTATATCGCTTTACCACTTAGTATAGAAAACAGTATTGAGCACCGAGTTCCACCCTAAGTAGACCGTAGAGGTTTCACTTCATAATACTGACATTATATAGTTTACTAATTTATCATGTCAAGTATCCGTCCCAACCACAGAAAAAATGCAAGCATTGACTTAATTTTTATATTTTGGTATAATATAATATAAAATTTTGAATTAGGGGTGATATTATATGAAGAAAAAACAAAGAAAAGTATTTAAGCCCATCGTAAGATTTTTTAGGCGTTTAACTTTGAAAAGAGTAAAGGGAGTTATTCCTGTTTCGGGGGGGTTAGTAAATGCAATTAATGATATTGAGCCAAAAGAACTATCTGATATCGAACCAAAAAAGCTATCAAATTACTTCAAAAAGGTGATGGTCGAGTTTAAAAAGGATGTGGAAAAAAGCGGAGCCGTAGGAGACTGGCACGAACTCTATAAAAGTTTAAAACATCTGTCTCAAGTCGAAAGGATAACAGACAATGAATTGAAACAAATGGATGCACATCTGAATAATTATATCAAAGGACATGAGCATAATAAGGCGAGTGCAAGTAGATATAGCATAGCTTTACGAATACAGTCTATTCTGAATTATGGTGTCACCAATATCAGGGCTCAAAAAGAGCAGCAGTCTAACCAACAAGAAAAGGAAAGCATAATTCTAAAGAAGGGCTCGTATGTGGATGAAGATGAGGGTTCTATATACGCAAAGAGTCTAAAAACCTATGTTGACAATATAAACAAAAATAAGAATGCCGAGATAAATGTTGTGAATTTTATACAATATTTAGAAAACAAGGTATTCACAGAGAAGTTAATTTATAAGCTAGACAAGAATCATCTGAACTGGAATGACGCATATAAAGCGTTACAATCATTCAGTAATTATAGAGGGGGAATTTCGGACGATTTTAAATCAAAGATAAATGACGATATAATTACAGTGAAGAAATTTATATCCGGCCGAATCAACATAGACAAAGATGCTGCGAATGAGCTCCTACACTTCTATGATAAAATCAGCAAATTGAAGGTTCCAACCTACAATAAGAATGATACTTTAGCTGAGTGCCTAGAGAAATGTAAAAGCGCCATGGACGCTCTAAGGAAATCGATCAGTGCCTCTGTAGCAAAAACAGAAAGCGGTGCAAGTGGTATGTACGATGTAGAAAGCCTCATAGAAAAGCTGGATCGCATTGAAAAAAATAAGAGGATATATGCTATGGATATTATGCATATACAAGACGACCTTGAGGAGCTAATGGATAGGGGTGTTGAAGATATAATCTATGCATGTAGGATCCCGGGCGCGGATATAGACACTGAAAAAGAAGATAAAGTTAGAAAAAAAGTAGATGCGTTTTTGAAAGGTACACGTTCCTTTTTGGACAGCGTAAAACGGAAGGCACAAGAGTTGCAAACACAGTTTCCCAAAAATGCCAAGGGTACCAAAGAAACAGAACATCCTGATTCTCCGAAAAATCCGAGTGATACGTGGAAGCTTGGAAGCAATCCGTTCGATGACTGAATTATCTTTAAATCATCTACCTCCTATGGTATTTAAATTGAGAAATCCAATGTGGCAGTCAGTTCGACTCACCTGGGCACTTTTAGCTCGTAAAAATTGCGCGGGTGAGTTGTTTTCATATTTTTCACATTCATATTTTTGCAATAATTAGTTTCCATTTTCCCTACCTATACTTTTTGGTTGATTCCTTAAAATTACCTATTGCTTTTTGCGTGTTTATGTGTTATCATGTCATGGGCTGTGTGGAGAGATGTCCGAGCTGGCTTAAGGAGCACGATTGGAAATCGTGTAAACTATGAAAGTGGTTTCTGGGGTTCGAATCCCCATCTCTCCGCCATACCGATAGGTTCATTTAGATACAATGTAGTTTTTATGTAACGATTACTTCTGAACTTTTAAAGTAATCGTTACATATTTTTAGTTTGGGGTGCAAAATTTAAGCTGGGGTGCAAATTTGTAACGATTTATAAATTCGACAGGTTTCCTTATGAAATTAAAGTTAAAAATAAGTCTAAAGTTGCCGGATTTTTGATTTTCTTCCCCTTTTGCTGATGGACTTCATAAAACTTCGATGTTATGGTATAATGGATAGTATTAAATTAAAATCTAAGGCGGTGACATATTTATGCCATATTTCTTAAACAGTATTACACCAATAAATCAATTTACTAAAACTACAAAAGAAAAGTACT
>CASPLG010000089.1 GCA_949422855.1 uncultured Eubacteriales bacterium
AGAAAATAACATTATAAATACCTATTCCCGTACGTTTATCAATACCACACTTTACAATAAATTATTGAACAGCTATTTTTGAATTTTTAAAAAATACAAGCATTGGATAATTATAATAAATTTTTTCTATTTTTTCAAATATTTACAGAGAACACTTTACATTATTTTATATATATGGTACAATATATGGCGTAATATTTTATATTACATTATTAAATATCTCAAAGGGAGTTGATCAGAGTGAATAAAGGTGACATGACAAAAGAGAATTTTAAGGGCGCATGGAACGAATTTGTTACACGAAAAAAGAGAATTAATAAATTCGTAGGTGACTGCAAAAAATTGGAAAAAAGCCAACGTTTTAAGCAAATTTATCCGGGCGGCAGGATTGATCCTAACAAAAAAGTTGGTGTTACGCCTGATGTTTTAAAACTCTATTGGGGCAAAACAGATTCATTCATGCTCCAGGGAGAAATACTCAACTACGGAGAATTTTCCAGGCTTTCTAAAGTAAGCCGCGCGGCATATATGGCATTGAAGTTCGAGAACACTGTCGAAGAAATATCAAAACTGAGTGCTGACCAATCTAAAGAACTCCAAAAAAAGGTAGATGATATAGGAAAATTATTTCAGCAGCTTAGCCCAAACACCAGAGAAGGTCTAGCCCAGCCGGGATCTAAGTTTTTTGCCTCCGCAACAAATACCGCACTGTTCGCCGCATTCTGCGGAGGTTCTGCAGCTGCGATAACCGGTTTAACAATTACTTCCATCGTTAAGCCATTTGTCGATGCAGGTTGGACAAACTGGTATATGGCAATGGATGGTATACAGTTTGGACCCTCAAATTTAGCACTTCTCGCAGGCGGTGCAGCTACAGGATATGTAGGCATCGCAATAGCTGCTATAACGGCATTAGCAATGGCTATTAAACATATTCTGGATAAGGTACAGGACTATGCAGATTATCAAAGAGATAGAAAAATCCTCCTTGAAATCTCCTCCTCGCTTTCCGAGGTCAAAAAATCAATACAGAAAATAGATGCAACCTTTGACAAGTATGGGGCAAAAACAGGTAAATTAGAGGATTTCTTGGAAGACCAAAATGAGTTATGGGTCAGATATCTACATACCACCAAGAGAATAAGAAATGAAAAAAAAGGTAAGCAGATGGACATAATAAAATCCGAAATTGCCAGGGGGATTACAAATTTAGTATTGAAAGACGCTGATGCTTTTGCAAGTCAGGTTCAAAAAGACACTGAGAGTAAAATGGACAATGTGGCTAAAGCCAATGTTTCTAAATTAAGCGGTGGAATGTCCGGGCATCAGCCGGACAAATCACAAAACAATAAATCAAAAGACCCCTCGGCAATCTTACAGGATACGAAGGCAGAAAACGACCATATTTCAACGTAGAGTAAGTTAATAAATAGAAATATTATAGAGCCGGGATATTTTTAGATAAACTAACAATAAAAATATCTCAGCTATTTTATTTGTCTCTCATAAATTTGGAGTGACTTATAGACCCAGCAATAGCAAAAGTTCAAGGTTTTTGACGGTTACAGATTCACAAAGATAGGGGCGGTTAGTAACAAATTAACAATACAGCAATAGTTCTGATTTCCTTAAGAGCCTCACGCAAAATATTCGGTGTTATATAAACAGTATTCTGCTCGATTTTGTTATGACATGGCGTACTGCCCGAAAAAAGCGGTCCTTATTGCTCGTTATCCGGCCTGCCACGAAGCTCCACTCTCTGCCGATTGTGCTCTGCTTTTGTAGTTCTCTGCAGTTCTGGAGAATCTGAGTCCTGAGATTAACAGCTTCGTTCCATGCTTTTTCCTGCTTTCCTTGAAAACAGAAATCCCGGAATAATAGTCACCAAGACGCACAATTGCTACGTTGTCTAGGTGCATGTCGTCGGGGCTTCAGCCTTGACATTCCTCGATTTCATTTCTTATGCCCTAGGGCGTTGATTTTTGATGGGTCACAAACTTTGTGACTTTCTATTTTTTACAAAAGCGCTTGTAAATCCCAGAAATTATTATCGACGCTCATAGCAGTAAGATTTCACTCCGGCTACCCCATGTATTTTTGGGGAATTTTGTGTCGGGATATTCTTTATCGGCGTCACTTTGGGTGGACTCAACATTTTTTACAACGACAACCGGTGATGCTTTAATTACCATAATTTTGAACGTCCCCTTCCTCAAAATAGTTACGACATTCCCGTCTATCCTCGCAACGGAATTATCGCTGGAAAAGTATGAAACTTTTCCGGTTGCTTGTCCTTGGCTATAAATCCGGGCGAAACCCAACTCGTACCCTTTGCTATAAATCTTGATTCTGGCCCACACGCGCCCAGTACCACCAGCCTTGTTTAGCACTGGTGTCTAGGGTCATTTGGTCTGTCCAGGGGTTAGACATTTTGTAACATGTAGCCCCCAAGCCAGCCCTAAGGGACTACACCATTTTTTGCAGCATATTTCTTGTAAAAATCGTCTTCCTCCTTAGAGGTAATTACAGCTAGGTAGCCCTGCCAGCCACCAATATTGCTTTTAAGTGCAGCCTTATATGCGTCTACCCAACTGATACTTTTATCAGAGACATATTTGTAAAAATGCCCTGTTCCTGGAAAATAGTGTGTATCATTTGGTATGGTTGATTTGCCCAAAAGTATCGTTACTGACTGGGATGTGTTGCAATGATACTGGATAGTCCTCAAGAACGCCTGAACTTGAGGGACCGTCTGCGTTGTGGTGAATGTCGCCATCGTGGTAGTATCGTCGGGGTCAACGGTAAAACCGCTCGAAACACTCGGAGCCGTGATATTTACATTTTGTGTATCGTTCCCTGAGTATGAAATTTGTATAGTTCTAATAAAATTCGGGTCGCTCGAGGTTATCTGTAAGTTCGGAAACGTACAATAAGTGCCGTTCCACACAGGGGTACCGAATGTCACCTTTACCGTCGACGAACCGTCGGGCTGAGGCTTACTGTACTCCGACGCTATCGCATAGCACACTAAACTCATCAAAAATAGCAGCAGCCCCCCAACAGCATATGATACCCAATTTTTGAATTTATTTTCCCTTTTTTTCACACCCTACCTATAATTTCTTTCCTAATTTTATTATATATTGCAAACATTTTATTTGTGCATGTCTACTATAGATAAGTTTATGAGATAGGAATATTACATTTCATACTCAAGGAGCAACACACAAAATGCAAATATCACAGCCCCAAGTGTTCCGAGCGGTTTCACTGTTGACCCCGACAATACTACCACGATGGCGACATTCACCACAACGCAGACAGTTCCTCAAGTTCAGGTATTCTTGAGGATTATTCAATATCATTGCAACACGTCCCAATCGGTAACAATAATTTTGAGCAAACCCACCATAGCAACAGGGTATCGATGCAGTGATTTACTAAGGTTAAAATTTTCAGATTTTTTCAATG
>CASPLG010000090.1 GCA_949422855.1 uncultured Eubacteriales bacterium
TGCCTTAAGAAATATAGTATAAATAGAGTGTCCAACTTTATGGGTTCACTTCATTCAGTTGCTAGTGCTGCCAGTGTCTTTTATTTTCAACATGTGGAAAATAATCCAAAGCTAAGTACCGCTACAGACCACAAAGAAAGATACGATTTCCCTGAATCATCTTCAAGTGAAAAATCCGTCTCTGAAACTTCCTCAGAAATTTCAAGCTCAGCTAGTTCTGATAATGCTTCAAACGCTAAAACTGAAACATCATCATCTGAAACTTCAAATAGCACTAAAGTCAAAAGTTCACAAGAAGAACTTGCAGATAAACTTCCGAAAAACGTGGAGTATGGCTACATAGATAAAAGTGACTTCACAAAAGAGACTATGTATCATAGCAAAGAATTTGATTATGCCTATGTAAGCACAGGAGAACACAGCATCATTAAAACCGTTAAACTTGATTTTAGAGATTTACCATTAGCATCCCTAGATGATGCTTTAGAATACATTCAAGATTGGACAAGTCGTGATACGCAATTACAGAGTAAAGTGGACGATCGGACATATATCTACCACTCGGCTAGTCTCAATTTAAATTATGAAATCAAATTGGTAATTAACAGTCAAGGGGAAATCACCAGAGTTTCAATCTTTCCAGACGATTCATTAATCTAGCCTAGATCAGGCCCTCTATAGTTGACAGGTTAACAAAATTATATCTTGTCCAAACACTGATGACGTTAAAAGCTGGATAGTATACCTATTCTCAAAATAAACAAGTTGCAAGGAGTTTTTATAATGGATGAAAGAAAAAAATTGCCACAAATACTCAAAATACTTGATGATACTACTGTAGTTGTAAATCTAGGAATGCGTGATGGCATTACGACTAAAGACTCACTTAATATACTAGATAAACACAGAATTACGTTAACAGATCCCTATACAAATGAAATTCTTGGAAATATCAGACAAATGAAAGAAAAAATTTTTGTAACAGAAGTTCACGAAAAATTTTGTATCTGTGTATCAAAATATACAAAAATTAAAAATCATAATCCAGCTATGGAAGCTTTGATGAAACCATTTGAGCCTCTAACTGGAGGAAAAAACAAACAGACCAAACAAATTATCGGGAATTCTATGAATATAAACGAAGATGAAATTTCAGACTTATATACGCATAATACTGTTCACATAGGTGATGAAGTTTGCATCGTTGAAAAATAGTTTTCGTTGACGATTGAGGATGTACGTGTTAAACTACATTTAGTTTGAAAGGTACACCCAATAGAGTAGTGTGCACGAGATACCCCTCAATCGTCTTTAAACACGATTGGGGGGTATTTTCGTTGAAAAACAGTTTTGATAAGCCATATGCGCCTGTTAAGCATATGATTAAAAAGTTGAAGGACAAAAAGTTAGTAATTACTGATGAAAACACCGTAGTAAAATTTCTAAACGATTTTGGCTACAATCGATTAATTAACGGCTATAAACGTCCCTTTGTTCAGAAAAGTATTGATGATCTCTATTCTCTTTATGTCTTTGATTCTCAATTTAGAGAAGTCTTTCTAGCAAATGTGCTACAAATAGATAGTCACCTAGGAACTCTCTTAGGAAATTTGGTTGCACAAAATTATAATGTAAATAGTTACAAAGATAACGATCCCCAAAATCCATGTCCTCAAATACCTTCTTACTTAAGCTCTAAATATTATCAAAATACAGGATACGCTCGAAGCACACTAAGTCATATTAGAAAGAAGATTTTAAATAGCACAAAAGAAAATCCCACTGCATATTATCGAACTAATAAAAATCATGTTCCACCATGGATTTTAGTTCAAAATATGCCATTTGGAACATTGATAAGATTCTATCAAATACAAAAAGACATTATAAAAAATAGTGTAGTTACATCTTTTTTACCGTGTGATATCAGCAACGTTAATGAATTATCTAATACAAAACAATTATTTCTTCAAGCAACGGAAATTCTTAGGAGCTTCCGAAACACTGCTGCCCATTCCTCTCCGATGTACTTAAAAAATGTCATGTTAGACAATGTCATTTCAAAAAAAACTTTATTTAAGTACCTAGGTAAAAATATCTTTCCTGCAGCCGATTCGAAAAGATACCTATCAGATAATAAATTATATGTAGCTTTGTTATCACTAATACTATTGGCTGGAGATATGGGACATAGAAACTTTATACTTTCTCGATTACATGAATTAGATGATGCTTATAAAAATTCTGATGACTACAGAAATAATTATTTGCTATATCTAGAATATGCCAATCTACCGATAGACTATGTTCATCGATTGACAATTGCAGCAGAACATCTATATGAATTAGAAAAAAATGGCAATAACTTTATTCTTAACGAAAGTATACATCAAATGGAGACTGTATATACTCTAAAAAATAGTGCCGTTTTTCATGCCACTCATGATTGTTCCAGATTGAAAAATAGATGTAATCCTCTGATCAGTTTACCTGAACAAGAAGCTATTTCTAAAGGCCTTAAAAAATGTAAAAATTGCTTTTCATCCCTAAAGAAACCTTTTTAGGCTTAGTCCTGGCAACAATAGCAAAAAGGTTCTGTCACCTCCACGTACGCGAATTTTACCACGTAAAACGTGGTGTTTCGCTCCCGAGGAGGTGACAGAACCATGACACAATTAATTTTGATTTTAATTTTACTCTATTTACTTAAAGAAGGCAAGGACTAAGCCTAAAGGGGGCGCCGTCCCCCTCCGTGGCACGGCGCCCCCAAAAACAACAGTCCAAATACTGATGACGTTAAAAGCTGCCATTTAAATTGGCAGTGATGTATATAGACTACTACCTAAGTAGCAAAGGAGGTAACATAGATGCAGAACTTGGCAAATCAGCTAGTCGATAAAAGTATAGAAGCTTTTGTTATGGGGTTAGAGATATACAATAAACCCACCATAAAGTATAGAGTTGAAGGATTTAGCTTCTTTATTTGTAATGCTTGGGAATTAATGTTGAAAGCTGAACTTTTAAATCAAGGTAAGAGCATATATTTTAAAGACAAACCTGATAGGACCATCAGTTTAGAAAAAGCCACTAAATTGATATATCCTGATAAAAACACAAGAATTAGGCTAAATTTGGAAAAAATTATAGAACTTAGGAATATAAGCACTCATTTTATAACTGAAGATTATGAGGTAAAGTATGCCCCACTATTTCAAGCATGTGTATTAAACTTCACCAATGAATTGATTAGGTTTCACAACAAAGACATAACTGAGCATATTCCACAAAATTTTCTCACAATACATGCAAACTATGAACCACTATCTAATGAAGAAATTAAGCTAAAATATCCTTCCGAAGTTGCCCAAAAGTTTATACAACAGGCTAATAAAATCGATGTTTTAAACAAAGAATATAATTCTGAAAAATTTGCAATTAATATCGCACAAAAATTGTATATT
>CASPLG010000091.1 GCA_949422855.1 uncultured Eubacteriales bacterium
AAATCAAATAAATCTATCGAACCAAAAGGCTACGGACCAAGTCTCTAAAGCAAATATAGCTATAAAACAGGCAGAAGAAAAAGAAAAGAATTTGGATCAAATTATCGCTGAAAGGGTCAGAAGTAAAGTCTCAAAAGAGGTTGGTAAGAAAGAGAGGGCACTGGATGAGAAAAAAGCATCGTTTGAGAAAAATCTTAGGAGCTTTTCATGGGTCACTGTTGCAGTGCTTATATTTCTAGCCCTTGTTATATGGGGAGCGTATGCTCAAAAACAAGAAGCTAAACGAATGTTGAGCGAGGGGGAAGAGCGTATTGCCAAAGCAACGAAAATGGAGAGCGAAATCATGTCTAATGTTTCTAGCCAAATTGCATCAAATTCTACCTCTGATAATTCAAGTAAAGAAAGTTCCACTCCTGCAAAGCCATACGATCAGTTGAAAGAAGAAGTTGATCAACTACTAGAGGACTCAAGATCTACTAATACACGTGAACAAAATATGTCAGCATTACAAAGGTATGATAGCGTAAAAAATGATGTAGAGGGCGCTAAAAATAGTATAACATTTAAAGAGTACTATGATTTAAAGCTACAATTGAGGCTAACAGAGTCTAATTTAAAATATTTCAAAAATAAATGAAATATTACTTTTAACGAATAGAACTATAGATTGACGTTTATATAAAAATTGTGTACAATTATTAGTGTAAGTGGTTTCATTATTTAAATAAAAGGAGTGGTTAAAAATGGCAAGGATTAGTGGTATGTTTAACAAGGCTTATAAGTTAGCTCTTCTTGGTTTATTTGCTATGATCTCATTATTTATTTATGTTTCCAGTGATACTATTTCGGCAAATTCAGTTGATGTTAATACGAATAACACAGAGTATGTAAATACTGCGATTTCAGAAGTTATTCAAAAGAACGTTCGAGTCATTAAGAATGCGGATGGATCTGTTAAAGTATATATCAAAAATAAAAATGAGGTGGCTAATAAACTTGCGGAAAATGGTTACTCATATACTCAAGTAGATACCGCTTTAGAACAAATTAATAATTACTTTGAAGAAAACAAAGATGAATTTGTACCTAGCTATTCCGTATTTCGCAAAGGTGGGGGAACTTGTTCAAAGGCTTTGCAATTCATCGGATATGTTCATTCTGGTGCCTATGCAGCTGCTGGAGCTTTATTAGGGGTTTCGGGACCAGCAGTCGTAATTGCTCCAATTTTAATTGGACTGGTTTATCAAGCTGGCTCATTGTTATGTTAGGAGTGAATTATGATGTTCTACAAATCTTCTACCCAATATCTCAGTAAATATTATCTTACGGCAGTGTTTACACTGTTAGCTGTTACTAGTTCTTGGGCATTGGTTAGGACAATCCCTCAGTATGTATTTTTTATTCTCTTTAATTTTATTACTATTTTTTACGGTGAATACTTAATTAATAAAGCATACGTACTTCATACAAAAAAATATAATATTTTTAAAGGGATACTGGGAGGAGTGCAATTACTTATTAGTTGCATTATCCTAGGGTACTTTTCTATGTGATAACAAAAGAGGCTTAGACACATGTCTGAGCCTCTTTTGTTTATTTTAAGTAATATCCAAGTGTGTATTTGTATTAACTGAGTGTATATCCAACGTGTATCCAACCACGTTCCGCCCATTTTTGATAGTTGTTAGCCTAAAAAGAGTCTGCGGATATAGTTGCCCTAGCTCTTTTAAAGCTTTATTGATAACATCTCTTTTAAAAATACCAGCAGACCAGTGTTTAGGCTCTCCTTTATCATTACTTCCTAAGAACCAAGTCTCCCAATCTTCTAACGAACCTTGTATAGTTGTATCAGTTAGCTTCCCCAATGAATTAGCATTCCATAATTTCATCATAGTTAGAGTATATTTAGAACGAACCCTTGTTAATTCAGAAAGCTTAAATGAATAAAAATGAGACTTTAATTGAAATACATACGGTTCAACATCTCGACTAAATCTAAATTCAAACTTCCCATCTTCAATAACTTTTACATGATCGAACAAATGTGTCATTAGAATACCTTTCCGTCCATCAGGTTCAATAGTTCTCATATATATAGACGTTTTTAAGTCTAATGCTCTAAGAGCTTCAACCACTCTTTTATAACTATCACCAGAGGCTTGCAAACCTAAGTGATGAATTACATCAAGAAGATTAGCTTCGTATATTTTATCTTGATGATCGTCTTTCTGAACATAACTAAAGCAATAGTCTAACACCTTATGTTGAAATGCTGTGAGATTCCCAAAAGCTCTTGCTAAGTCGTTAGCTTGAGTTACTAAATAATCTTGACGACTTAACAAATTATTTAATGCTGAATTAGCTTTCTTATTTTGTATTATCACTGTATTTCTCCCTCTACTATAAATTAGTTTTTTTCTTAATGAGTCTATTATATCACATTTAGCATATAACCTCACACATGACGTGGAAAAATCTCACACATGACGTGGAAAAATCTCACACATGACGTGGAAAAGTCTCACACATGACGTGGAAAAGTCTCACACATTTACTCTGTAACCTGCATGGTTGAGCCATTTTTCGACGTCCTAATGTAATATAATGTATATAGAATGTAACCAAGA
The DNA here is from genome assembly GCA_949422855.1 of uncultured Eubacteriales bacterium. Lineage (GTDB taxonomy): Bacteria > Bacillota > Clostridia > Oscillospirales > Acutalibacteraceae > CASPLG01. The sequence continues at coordinate 2,628 of CASPLG010000091.1, forward strand.
ATGTATATACCGTATATAGCGCGCGCGAGAAGTTTTTTTTCGAAATTAAAAAAAAGTTACTAAAAAATCAACAATATCCTATTCAAAAAATAAAAGGGGCACACTGCCAATTACATATATCTACGATAGTGAAAAAAAACAGCGGTGTCTGAAGATACCGCTGAAAGTCAAACTTTATGCTAGAGGATCTGAACTTAATCAGACAACCAAGAAGCAATACGTTTAAGAGCTTTTTTAATTGCTTATTAGGCAAGATCACGAAGATGACAATGAATTTCATCAGGGAAGGAACCTCCTTCCTGTGCAATTCAGGGTGATTAAGCCTGTTAAGTGCACGTAAACAGTTTAACATACCGCTTAAAAATGCTATAATAAGACTATCCGAAGATGATAACGTTAAGTGCACTGTAGGCTGATTACCTACAAACTGTTGTAACGTTACTAAGCTGGGGCATTCAGTTTGAATGCCTCTTTTTCGTGCCTAAAATGCTGTTAGAGAGATTTTAGAAGGTATCTAGTGTAATTATACTAAAGAGCTTTCTAAATCGTCCTAACCCCCTTTAAAATGGATTTAAAAGCATATCTAGTTTTTTGGAGCCTGCTTGTTTTTTGAAAGCCACTGTTGATGGATAAATTCCGTAACGGTTATTTTAGAACCATCATCATTGGTTAAAGTCCATTTTTTAGCAGTACGCTTAAAGAACTTAAGTTCATCTTGAGTAACTTTTAATTGCCTTACTAATCCTTTTTCCTTTTCGGAAGCAATATTTTGCCTAATCCA
>CASPLG010000092.1 GCA_949422855.1 uncultured Eubacteriales bacterium
GGCTTTTAATCGCTGTAAAAAATACTGCGAAATTTACGACCAAGTAATCAAAACATGGCTATGGAATCTATCTTTTTGGTGATAAAGGTGTTGGAAAAACCCACATCACGGCGTGTATGGCAAATTATTTGATGTCTAAATGTGTTACGGTGTTGTTTACAAGTTTGTTTGAGATTTCAAAAGCTGTAAAATCTACATTTAACCGGGGATCCAGTCAGACAGAGCAAGTTTTAATTGATGAATTTTCAAACATTGACGTTCTGTTTTTTGATGATTTAGGAACAGAAGTTTTCAGTAAAAATTCAGGCGACACTTGGCTTCAAGGCTTGCTTTTTGACTTAATTAATAAGCGTTATAATAACCAGAAAGCTATGATTTTTTCAAGCAATCATAGCCTAAATTCACTTATTAACGAGCGGGGAATTATGGAAAAGACTGTTGATAGAATTTCCGAAATGACAAGCGGTGCAGTAATGAAAATTACAGGTAAGAGCCTACGTAACGAGCCCAAAAATAATATCTTATTTTAGAACAGGAGTGATCCCTATGGGAATATTTTTAAATATTATAACCGGAACTACTTGCTTTCTGACCGGCTTTTATTATGGCGTTTGGTTCATAAAGAGAAAATACCTTGATGTGAGCAAGAAACTTCTTTTAGTACTTGATAGCGATACCTATAGTTTAGATTTTTTAGCCGGATCAGGTATTACTCTAAATACTGTTTTTGAGAATAAATTGGATTGTGATGTGAAATTAGCTTTAACTAGAAAAATCCTTGGTAATAGCAAAATTAAAGAAAGGAGCAAATCGCATGAATAGAGAGGAGATCATGGAAGCGTTTGGCGAGGACGCCAGCATTATTCCAAAGGGTAAGTCCAAGACAACGTATTACGTTGAGCATGAAAAGAAACTTAAACCACGAACGGAGAATACACCTAACAATATTGGTACGTCTGATAAAATTATGGAAATAGCTGTCGGTCGTGGAAATAGAATATATAAAACTCCACTACAATTTGCTATTGCGGTTAAAGGCTTTGAAACTTGGTGTATCAAAAAAAATGTCGCTCCGTCTTATGCTGGTCTTGCATATTATCTAAATATTTCAAAAGATACGCTAATCAAATACACGCATGATAAGACAGAATATGTATGTTATAACTTGGTCGATAACGAGACTGGAGAATACATTTATTCAACGAATGACAAGGGCAAACTTGATAAATATATTAATTCTAATTATTTAGTTGAGGGTGAAATTAAGCACATAAACTACGTTAAAAGCAATAAAATACCTATGTGTAAGGTGACACCTGTTAAGGATAAGGTAAATAAAAATGAGTATTCTACTGAGGTTTGTACGATAACTTTTGCAAGCATCCTCGCCCCTGTTAAAAATCTTCTCGAAATGGTAAATATATCTAAGGCGGAAACAGCTAGAAATCCAGCATGGCATATTTTTTTAGCAAAGAATAACTTTGGTGAGACAACACAGTATGTTGACCAAGTACAGCAGCAAATATCGGTCTCGAATCCGCTTGATGAGATGAACGATGATGAGATCTTAAAAGCCGTTGAAGCCCGACCGGATAACAACTAACAACTATTTATTGCTAGGACGCCACCGATAAAGTGTTTATAAAAAATAGTGCCTTTTAAAGCACTATTTTTGTATTTTGTTTTTTAATAACAGTCAATGGTTTAATATAAAATCTAGCTTTTATAAATCTTTCTCAGATAATCATATAGTGGATCTTTAAAACCATTTTTAAAAGAATAAATACGGATTTTTTATGGCGGAAAAAACTTAATAATTAGTGCATCTCACCTACTGTTCTTGCCAATCTTGAAATATATCTTGTTTCCATTTTTTATTTTCCTCTGTTTAGTAAATATTTTTATTATAATTTTTTAATTAGATAAATTCATCAAAAATCCTTGCTAGGACGCCATCGGTAAGGTAAATATAAAAATATCAAGCTAGTATATCTTTGCTAGGACGCCACCGGTAAGGTAAATATAAAAATATCAAGCTGGCATATCTTTACTAGGACGCTTCGCAACAAAGAATTCCTTATTACTTTCCTTTGCAAATTTATAAAATGTGTTTTTCTTTAGATTTAATTTTTTCATGGCTTCCGCTGCTGTTAATTCTTTTTTGAGATATGAAAAATAAATTTCTTCCCAATGTTCCGGCTTTTCTATTGCTTTTCTACCTTTGTATTTTCCTGCTTTTTTGGCTATCTCTATACCCTCTCTTTGGCGTTCTAAAAGGTTTGCCCTCTCAAATTCGTTAATGGCTGCTATCATAGTTAGCATTAATTGACCGGTTGGCGTTGACGTGTCTATATTCTCTTTTAAGGAAATAAGCGTTATTTGACGCTTTTTAAGTGTTTCCATGATCTTTAATAAGTCTGAGGTTGAACAGCTTAAACGACTAAAATCTTTTATATAAACAACATCGCCCTCCCTTATATATTCCATCATTTCCTTAAATTTTGGACGATCCGTATCCTTGCCGCTTATCTTTTCAATGTACCATTTGTCTATGTTGTAAAGCTTCAGAGCTTCTCTCTGTCTTGCCTCATTCTGTTCTACTGTCGATACCCTTATATATGCAATATTTGACATTGTTTTTACTCCTTTTATTTTAATTTTTAAGCAAGGAGCTTCCCACTCCTTGCCTTGATTTTTTATTTACTTTTATAATATTTATGCTATAACTTTTCTTTGATGAGTTGTCGTGTATGTTTCCGTTTTAATCTCTGAATTTTCAATTTGATATATTAAGCGTTCCCTCAATTCATCGCACAAAATATCAAAGTCTCTGACTAATTCAAAATCATAATTTATAATATCTTCTATTGTTTCATGGTCATAGTCTGGATAAAGTTTATTAAAATTTTCATAGTCCCAATACCACGGCGACACTGCACAACCGTTATTTTCAAAATTATGTAAAACTAAATAACCGCTGCTTTTTCCATTAAATGTAACTTGTAGTTCGCTATCATAAATTAATAAGTTTATATCATCATAAAAATTCTTACAGTCTAGTAAATCATACGCCTTGTCTAGCTGTGCAGCTGTCAATCCTAAGTTATATATTTTTACGTTATTTGCTATACTTACAAGTCCATTCCAGCTGTTCATAGTCCAATATTTAAAGTGATTTTTTATGTAATTAAATTCATCCTCAAGTGTTTTTATTTTAAGTGTTTGATTAAAAAAATTCATTTACATTAATTCCTTTCTTTGGACGGTTAAAAAATGTTATAACCGTCCATTAATTCCTTGACTTTAGATCATTTATTTTTATTTCTCTTTACAGGTAATATTA
>CASPLG010000093.1 GCA_949422855.1 uncultured Eubacteriales bacterium
TTTGAATTCTATCTTCTGAAACTCTATTAAATCTTCTAAAGTTATGTTATCTACTCTCATTATTATTGTTTCATTCTCAGCTAAATTGTCATCATATAAATTCAAACCATTAGCATTTTTTCTAACAATTAGCGGAAATGGATAGTGTTTATTTACTTTTGTGATTTCGATTTCAACTATATATGCAGATTGTTTTGATAAGAATTCATAATTAAGTTTGTCTTCTGTAATTACTAATGGTTTTCCTTCGACAGTATATAATCTTGACATTGCGCTTGGATATAAACTTACTGCATCAAAATCAGATAAATTCTTTGTAACATGCCATTTTTTATTATAAGCAGTCATGCATCTACCACCATAAATAGCTTTACTGCAGAAATATCTTACATGACCGCCAACCTTATATAAGTTCTTGTTTGGATAATAAACTCTTTGATTGAATACTTCATTTGCGAGAGATGATATAGAAATGTATTTGAATGGATCGATATTGAAATCTTTTATGAAGCCATTTCTAAATTCATTGAAGCCTAATCTTAATATATTTACATCTTGCTGGCAATAGAATGAGCAATATTTCCACATATCAAAAGTGTTTTCGCTTAATCTGCAACCATCTATTTTATCAATATTAGCTTTAAATAAATCATAATCAGCATCACTCCATTCATCATCTTCATTATCACCAGCTTCAGAAATAACACCAACACCATTCTTTAAACGATCTAAAGTATAATATTTGTACGGAAATATTTCTTTTTGTATGTCTTTTATATTAAACATTTTAGGTAGTTGAGAGAGTTTGCATGAGAGAATTGGTAGAGTATCTTTGAATAATAAATCTTTGTTTTTGTATCTTAAATTAGCTTTCATTGTTTTACTGCCTTTGATAATAGACTTGTATATGCCATATGAAGCAAGCATTCTAATATCGTAAGCTAAGTTGTGAAAGTATATAATTGCGTTGTTTGGTAAGTATTCTAAGAGCTTTATATTACAATCTTCACCACGAAATTCTTTGTTTATTTTGCCATTTTGTGATTGAAGAACGCACATGAAAGGTTTGTGAATATCACCACTAACATCAGCTTCAAAGTCACAAAACCAGTAAGAATTTTCAATAGTTTCTTTGTTTTTATTTTCTTTTGGTGCGATTAATTGTGTGCAGAATTTATCATCATACTCTAAATCAAAATCAGATAATTTTGTATTAATATCGTTGTGGAATACTGTTTTTAATACTTTATTTTGACCGAATGTGATAGGTTTAAAGTAATTTTATTTCATTAATTCTCGAACTAATGTTGATGAAGTAACGTAATATCTAGAGTCAATATAACGTTTTGAGTGAAGTTCTTTGTTATAATTTTCTTCTGATTCTTCTGAAATATGCTTAATATAGTATGTGCTGAATGGTGTTTTTTCTTCAATGAAGTAATGATTTTCATAAACATTCATGACATGTGTTCTGTTTTCTTCTGCATCTTTTACACCTAAGAATGATTTGCGAGTGTTTTTAGAAGATGATTGAACTGTTGTTTTCTTGTTTTTTCTTGTTGAATTGTCGTCGATTAATGATAATTTTAAATGTATTTTGAATTCATTGCATAAAGATTCAATAGCAGTTTGTGAAAGATATCTGTTTTGAATACGTAATCTCATTTGATTTAATGTGTTTTCATCATAGCAGCCAGTTTGTTTTAAAGCATATATGAAGCAGCAATCATCTAATTCTTCTCGTTGTTGATTCTTTTTATTAACTAATGTGTCGAAGATTTGTAATCGTTTAAGATATTCAATAATTATTTTTGGTGTTGATTCTGTAGCTAAGTATTGAAAGAATGATCCACCGACATCTTTATTAGCTTTAGTTTCAGCAAATGGAGAGAAAGATAACTCTGAAAATAAACTCCATTCTGGCAACTTTTGTCCACCTTCTTCATAAAAGTATTCTGGATTAATATCTTCTAAATCAAATATAAAGTGTTCTTCTGTAAAGTTCTCCATCAATTCATTATATGTTTCTGGTTTTAATTGTTTGTAGTGCCAATCGCCGTTAACTTTATATGCTAATTTATATTTATTTATTATTGGTATTGTATCTATATGTTCTTTGAAGAATTCTTTTAAACGCGGAAACAATAATCTTCTGCCTTCATTAGTAAGTTGTTCGAAGTTTATTCTCCAGTTATGAGGTGTTCGTTCAAGTCTCTCCATTATTTCATCTACTATTTGTTGCTGTTGTTTGTTTTGTTTTCGCCATTGATTAAATGAATTGTAAGAACCAAATACTTTATTAGTTCGCCAATACTCTCTTAATTCTTCATAATGATCTCTGAATGTTTTTATGAATGGCTTTGGTTTCTTCATTGTTCTATATAATTTATAAAGACGTTGTTGTTTATTACCAATGGTTGAATATGTTTTTGGTTGTATTTTATTCTTTTCTGCTTGTTCTTGTTTTAATGAAGCGAAATATCTTTTATCTCTGCTCGAAACAATTCTTCTAACAATTTCTTCTCTGTTATCCATTAATGTTTGTATGTTTTGTTGTTTGTATCTATTTGAACGTTTAATCGGTAAATTGAAACCATAATCTTTATTAAGTTCCTCCATATTATAAATTATTTCATTTGCTTTTAATGTAGGTACTCTATCAATGAATCTTTCTTCAAATATTTGCTGTTCTTGCATATTTTATACGAAATAAAAAAATTAAAAATAAAAAATAAAAAGCATAAAAAAAGACGTTTATTCGAGTATAGAAAAAGTTGTTAAATTTTTACTTATGTTGCAAAAAATATATCTCAGAATATGTAGAAGAAACGGCAGAAAAAACAGCATAAAATTAATATTTATACTATAATTATAAAAAATATTATCTCTAAATAATTGCGTTTTGACACTAAATATGACACTATATATTATTGCATATTATTCGAAAAAATTGCATAATTATTCTTGAAATAGTATTATAAAATTATTCTCAGTGATTAAAAAATTCTAGCTTTGTTTTTAGATTTTTTACAAAATAATGTTCGTAAAAATTGAATACTTGTCTGAGAATCTGAGATTTTCTATTAAAATTAATCGTT
>CASPLG010000094.1 GCA_949422855.1 uncultured Eubacteriales bacterium
GAATATACTAAGTGTGAGCTTTATCTAGCGCATGGCTTGTGAAATAATATGCAGGATGACTGATCTCTACATATATGGCTTTGGGAGTTGAAAACAAATACCAAAATACAAAAAGTAAGCTCATATTATGACCCAGATGTATATGCTAAGCTGTACTTCTGTTATAAAAATAAACTCTATCCCTGGACTGGAATAAAAAAAATATTTTTAGAATATTTAATCAGCAATTTTCGTGAGTGCAAAAGTTAATTAACGATTAAGAAAATTAGCATCATTATTTTATGTAAAAGCACTATGTGCAAATGAATAATATCCATAATCATATGCCTCTGCATGAAAACTATTCTCATTAGTTTTGTTTATATCATCTTTTTTGGTGATCAATTCTGATATAAATCAATTCTTTACTAAATGCATTTTTTGAATCAAGTTGAAAACCTTCTTCAATATATATTGTTAATATATCTTACAACTAAAGATACATCTTGGTAATATAAATACTACTCAAATCAATAACTACTGGTATCTTTTTTCAATACATATTTTTTTTCACGTATGTTGTTATCTATCCCAAATGTAACAAATTATTTATATCTAAAGTTTAATTAAAAGAACTATATATTAAGAAATCATTTGATTGATCTTGTTCAGCCAATTCAGTAATCAATATATATTTAATGAGTCGAAATCTTGTCGATAAGCGATATCATTTGGAGTGTAAAACTATTAATGTATTAATGTGCATTGTTCAATAACAGCTTCAGTTATATAATAATTTGAAACAATTATGAGAGACATTAATTCTCAAAAGCATTTAATGCAACTTTTGCACAGTTTATAACATTATCAATTACTTAATCTTATACAATAGTCAGTATTTAATTGAATTTCTCATTAAATATATTCATATATATAAGCAAACATATATTTTAGTCAGTATTTGTAAATAAAGTTATAATAGAACCAACTTTTGACATTATTTTGAATTACAAATTTCATTTAGTTTAATTCTTTTTTCAGAAACCACTTAGATAAATTAATTATAGTATACAATTATATTAAATTCTATACCTATAATAAAAGAGAAAAGTTGTCATATAGTTTATGTTTTCGAATTATAAATAAAGCTTTCTAATTGATAGTCTCAACAAAACGCAGAATAATGAGATAAATAATAATAATTCATGTATATTTGTTCTCATTCATATGATAATTAAAAATATCAATTATTCTTTATGCATATTTAATGGAGAATCATATTAAATAAATGATTGTAACTGTAAAACCACTAATAAAATACGTTTCTTTACAAGCAAAATTATTATTTTTAACTATTTTTATCGACTAAAAAGCTGTAAAATCATTTCTTTTAATATTTTTCACCAATGAACAGTTACGCATCATTATTTACAACAAAACATTGTTGGATATATTGACAAAATTTAACATTAATCACAATTTAATCATATCTAAAATTATGCAATGAATAAATATTTGATTATTTGAAAATGAAATTATTTATTCTATTTAATATCTTAATTTAAAGAGATATACTTTAAAAATTCAGATACTTTTGATATAAAAGAGTTTGAAATACATATCAAATATTCAAATTAATCTTAATTGAAAAAGTTTTCCATTAAAAAAGTTATTAACGTATTATAAATGGATTTATCTATAATAGAGATAGTTAATGAAATTTTAAAAGATCAAGATAAAGCTTTTGAAATTGCATTAAAATATAATATCTTACCAGCAAGAAACAGATCCTTGGTTTGCCCAAAATGTGGACATTTTATGGAATATAATATAAATTCAGATAAATGGAAATGCCACAATTACAAATGTTCCACATCAAGATCATGCACATATCCTTTTGATATACAGAAAAATCATTTTCAAAAGTTTCTTGCCTGTTTATTCTTTTTTGGTGCAGATATTCCTATTTATGAAGCAGTAAAAATATCAAATATTTCTTCTCAAATAATTGAGAGAAATTACAAACAATTCAGAGAAAAAGTTCATATGTCATATCAAAATATGATGCAGACAAAAACCCTATCCTTCCACGTACAAATAGACGAAAGCTGCTTTGGGAAGCGAAAATATAATCGTGGAAGGATAGGCAATGGTGTCGTATGGATTTTTGGCGCATGCGATGCGACTCCAGGGGGCAATGTATATATGATTCCGGTACTTCACCGGGATGCCAATACATTGATCCCGATTATACAATCCTGGTGCCCACCAGGTTGTATAATCAACAGTGATTGTTGGGCAGCCTATAACAATCTCGATAATTATGGTTTTGCCCACTTCACTGTGAACCACAGCACAAACTTTGTAAATCCAATAACTCTCGAGCATACACAACGCATCGAGAGTCTCTGGCGCTCAGCAAAGAACTTTTTGAGGAAGCACCATTACATATCTCATCAGCACATCGAAGAGTATGTGGCTGAATGGTGCTTCAGATACAATAATAACTACGATACATTTCAAATAATACAAAAAATCTCATCAATAAACAAAATTTTTACTAAATTATTTTTAATTATTTTTTACACTACTCATTTGTTCAAAAAAATTCTTCTTGAAAGGCAACAAGTTTGAAAAAAACAAATCATATAATATCTTTAATTCAAATTAAAAAAGAGAACAAAAATTGAGATAATTCGAACAGTAAGTAGATTATTTTGAGTTCCAATAAATTATTTTTAGTTTAATAAGGTCATAAGTAGATGATTTCGATCTCGAATATGTATAATTATGAGAAGATAATTACGATAGAGAATAAATGATTTTAAGTTTGAATACATAATATTGAATCTCAACAATAATATTGAGTTTTATCAGACAATTTGGATCGTTGACATCGTTGATATACTTATCACATTCTGAACAATTTGCGTAGATTATTGTGAGTTAGTGCTGATTATTGTGCATTTGAGTAGATTAGTGTGAGCTTTAACAGAAGAGGAGAGCGAGGCTGTTTATACTGTTGCGAGTTCGTGTTGGTTATTGTGAAATTGAGTGGATCAGTGAGAGTTTTAAAAGAAGACGAGA
>CASPLG010000095.1 GCA_949422855.1 uncultured Eubacteriales bacterium
GGCGTTTCTATGTTTGTCTGACCTCTTGGTTGGTCGTTTACCCACGCTAAGAACGGATTGCCGCCCTCCAGAATTGTTCCTTTTTGGAGCCTGGGGATATTTGCAAAGCCCTTTGGTATTTCGGGGATATTAAATCCAACATGCCCGCCACCAAGAAAATCAGGGACATCAAAACCAACCCTATTTAGGCTTCTTATAGCTGAGTTAATTGATCCTATCATTAAGTTCATAACTCCATTTATTAGGCTTGAAAGCGTATTTATAGCACCTTTTGCCATATCCACCATGCCTTCAACAGCCCTGCCTGCCCCTTTCCATGCTCGCTGCCAATCTCCGGCTGATAGAGCTGATATCACATCTATAACGCCTTCAATCACCTTTCCGGCGCCTGAGACAGCATCCATAATGTAGCCCAAAACGTTCATTATTGTGTCCCATAAGTCCTTAACCCTTTGGCTAACAGCATCAAAAATAGCTTCCACTAACCAACCTACGAATGGTTTCAGGAAATTCCATAGTCTTTTTACAATTTCGGTTATAAGCGAGATACATTTCCCCACCGTTTCGCCTAATTGTTTGATGACAGGATTTATGTGCCCCCCAACGGTTTCAGTCCATTTTTTACCCATTTCTTTTAACATAGGGTTTATATATTTATTCCAGGCATCAACTATAATTCCAAAAACATCATCCCAAATTTCTCCAACTGCTTTTATTGCCGGAAAAACGGAATTTTGGTAAATGTCGCTTATTGTATCAGCGACCTGTTGCAGTATGTTTTTGAGCCCCTCAGTCAGAAAGCTTATGGCTTCCAGTGAGCCTCGTATCGCCTCCTTGATTTCCTCCTGATGAGTAATAAATGGTGAAAATATAGCTTTTATCCACTCTGACGCTAAGTTATACAGGGTTAGGAAATACGTTCCAAAAATGGCATACAGTCCGGAAAGCGTATTGCTGAGGATATTTTGGGCTTCTTCACCTCCGAATACCGTGAAAATGTTGGCAAAAGCTTGCGATAATTCCCCGATAAAATCCCCCAATTCAGCCGTTATATTGAAACATCTTATCAAATCATTTTTTATTCTGCCTTCGTTTTCTTCTATGAACCCTGCAATCCCTCCAACCAACAGTCGCCCGATTGTTACTCCAATGCTCGCAACCGCACCCGTTATTACGCCCAGATTTTTTATGATTGAAAAAAGGGCTTTATTAAACCCCTCCGCAACATTAGGGTCATTTAATATTCGCCCCGACACAACCTTTATTCTTTCCAGACCATCTACAATATCATCAAAATTCCTGTCCACAAAGCCCATGTCAAAGCCTTCACCAAACACTTTAGCCAACTCTTTAAATTTATTGATGATGTTGTCCATTAGGGAAGAATCAAAATTTTCGAGGGTCTGGCTAAATCCAGCCAGTGAGCCCGTCATAGCACCCCCGCTCCCACCACCACCTGCACCTGATGCCGACTTAGGTGAGGCTGTTTTATTTTGTTTTAAGACTTCTATTTTGTCGAAGCTTGCGAGTTCTCCCTTTACTTTTTGATTAGCTTTATCAAAGCTTGCAAGCTCTCCCTTTGCTTTTTTGGCAGATTTTCCAACCTTATTATATCCTGCGGACTGACCTCCCAGAGCCTTTGAGGCTTTGCCTGTGTTTTGAGCCTGCAGAGCCATAGCTTTTGCCCCTGCCTGGTTTGCTTTCACACTTGTCCCGGTGAGCATTGCTATAAACGATGCAAGCTGACCTGTAATCCAGGAAAGCGCCCGACCCAATGCCTGAATTGCGGGAAGTATTGCCTGATAGATAGGATAAAAAGCTGTCCATAAATTAGCCTGAACCTGCGAAAGGGAGGCACTTAACTGATTATCATGTGCAATTATTTCTTGTATTCCATGTGTCATTTCACGAAATCCCGAACTAATCACGTTAAATACAAATGCAGCACCGGCAAGTCTTAATATTCTCGCCCCAAAATTTATAACTTTTTGGGATAAATTCTCGAAAATTCCGCCAACATACCCCAATGCACCCTGAAATACATTTTTAATTCCATTCCCCATATTACCCAGACTTTTTGAGATATTATCGAATTTGTCCTGAAAGTCTGAAACTTTTTGGCTTTTAAGTCTGTTTATTGCAGCCGAGGTAGCGTTTACTTCGTCAGTTAGACGTTGTTTTTTGGATGCCGCTAAATCCAATTCTTGTTCTACTACGTGTAAATTGTCCAGCATTTTGTCGGAATTAATACTGGGTTCTTTAATTGTTTGAGCCTTTCGTCTGAGCTCATCGTATCTATTTGTTAATCTTTCAACAATTATTAATTGTCGCTGCAACGTCTCTGTTTGCCTAATTAGAGTTTTTTCCAGTTTATTCATGTCTGCATCAATATTGCTTGCATCCAAATTGGCTTTTATTCTAACCTGTCCATCTGCTTCCGGCATCATAATCACCCCCTAAGAATTAAGTCTTTAAGCCAATTAAACGCTCAAAGTGATCTATCGCACGTTTTTGCTCGTCTGTGTACTGCTGTTCCAAGGCTTTTTTAATCGCAAATTTACGTTTTAATGCTATAATCTCCTGTTTTTGCTCACGTGAGTAATTTTTCATATCTTTCGAGCCCATCATCCTTATGTCCACGACATTCCTAAATGAGGTTTTATGCAAATCGTTCATCAAAGCAATAAATTCAAAAAAATGAAGGTCATCAGCTTTATTCAAATTTATCCCATATTTGACCATAAAGGCACTAAATAAGCGGTTTCTATCGTCTTCAAATGAGAAATACTGTTCGGATTGATCGGAGTTTTCTTCGGTTTTTTCTTCGCTTGCTCCGCACGACAAAAACCATTTCAGACCTGACAGTGCCACATCAAACGTTGGTATCCCGTTGCCAAAAAGCAGGGTAAAGGCAGTGTAAATTCTTTCAATCTGACCTTGTTCGTCAGAGGAAAAAATCTCCGTATCGGACAGACATTCTGATATCAATATTCCGTTGTAAAACTGCCATTTTATCAGGTACCCTTCGTATTCTTTTGGCA
>CASPLG010000096.1 GCA_949422855.1 uncultured Eubacteriales bacterium
ATTTGTTCTTTCTATGATTTAATTATAGCATATATTTCTATATCATTCTATATAGTTCTACGTTTTTATTAACAGTTACCTCACTCCAGCTAACCACCAATTCCATAATTTTTTCATAGTAGATCACTCCTTACATTATTCACTTAAAGTTTCATCTACGTCTCCATGATAACTCCAATATGAAACGGATCACTAAAATATTCAAATTTCGCACTTTTCTATCACTATCTGGTACTGTAAAATTATTCATCTCTATAAATATCACTAAAACATCACAAGCTTTATTTGTCAGTTTTTATTCCTATCTGATAAATTTAATAATGCCTAAGCTTTGCTTCACTACCATTTTTTCACATTATATTTATTGATCAACTTTTCAATTTTTCTTGAATTTCTTCTAGGAAACACCTCGATATACCCGTCTTTAAATTTTACGGTCCGTAACTTTAGATCGATCTCAACGATGTTGTCTGGATTGGCTAAACATGATTGTGAGATCTTTTCTAAAAATTCATTTTCATCATCGATCTTCTTTATATTCCCCAAGAATTCACCCTCACTATCGAGCGTGACGATCTTTAATTTATGTGAATGTTCTGTGGTAACAATATAGAGAATATCTCGTATATTTTGATTGATGAGTCTTCGTCCCATTTTATAGCTAAAAGTCTGTTCTCTTACAGTATGTAGCTCTCTAATACGTTTTATCGATAAAAATAATGCTTCATTTAAACGTTTTTGGTCAAGCTCCGTCTTAGTTATAAAATCCACAGCCCCTATCCTGCGCCGATAAGTCATTGCTGCAAAATTTTCATAGGCTGTAATAAAGATGATCTGTGCATTTAGATCTTTACTTTTGATAAATTCAGCCAGATCTATACCATTTTGACCATCGGCTTTGCCTAGATCGATATCCAAAAAATATACTCCACTGTCTATGTACGTATTATTCAAATAATTTACAACTTCTTGATAGCTAGTAGTTACTAATACTACTTCACAGGTTTTATCCTTACTATCCGGCGAATCTTCCAAAGACCAAACAGCTCTATTTACAAAACCATGTAAATTTTTTAACTGAACTTGATCATTTTCACAAACCACTATCCCATAAGTTTCCATAAATTTATCCCCCTTATTTGACCCTAACACTCATATAAAACGTAAACCAACCATCAGATATATGATATTCCACTAAAATAACGTCATACTTTTTTTTAATATCCTCAATATTAGCTAATCCCAAACCACTATGCCCTTTTTTAGTCGTAAAGCCTAATTTCTTTAGCTCTAAAATCGACTTTCCAGTATCGTTAAATCGATTTTTTATTTCAAATTCTAGTTCACCTTCCTTACTATATACCATTGATTTAACTTTTGCCCCATTTTTTAATATCAAACTTGCTTCAATAGCATTATCATAAGCGATACCTAGAATTCGGATAATATCAAAAGTGATATCTTTAGCTGGTAATTGCTCTACCAAAGTTTGACATTCAAAAGTATTTTCGATATTTTGTTGAAACATAATATTTAACTTGCTTATCAATAAACTCTTTAATAAGTCATCTCTGACATTATCAATATCGTTAAACTGCCATAAACCTTTATTGTCTAAATAAAAATTCGAATACTTTTTCAATCTTGCGATCAATTCTTTATCATGTCTATCTTGAGCACTTAATTGCAAACTTATTAACATATTTCGATAATCATGCTTGAACTTGCATAAATTTTTTTGATTTATTTCAAGTTGTTTTGTATATATTTTTAAGTTATCCAATTGTTGTAAAAATAATTTATCTTTTGCTACTTTTTGGATAGTAAGATATAAATAGATCGCAAAAAAAAGTTGGACTATAAAAAAAAGCATCAATATGAGAAAAGCTACCATTTCTGACTTTATAAAGTAGACCATATAGTTTATACCTAAAAAGGTCATGTATATATACACCATTAACCCAAAATACACTTTACCATTTTCTTGATCTAACGGTCGGATAATTGGTGTCTTCATGCTAGTTAGATATATGGTCATGTACGCTACTATATCAAAAAAAAGCATTTGAGCTATACTGTGTTCTATCCCAAAAGAAAATGTGATCAAAAACATTAGAGACTCTACCATATACGAGATAGAACCGATAATTAGCAACCGGCCTAAAGTTTGATGATCTTTTGGTCTTTTGCGATAGATCAAATATAGTAATGTTATTTCTATAAATTGCTCTAGCACATTTCCCCAAGATATATATACCAACGTTAGTACTGGGACCGTAAAGCAAAAATATAGCATGTTCTCTTTTAGGCTACGTCTTTTAAGCGCTACCTTTAAAAAGATACAATAGCCTAAACTGATCCCAATAATTACATTCATTAGGTAAAAATATTCCCACATCGCTGTATTTTTCATTTATACGATCCCCCCTTTTTAATAAACATCTGTTTCCCCTTTAAAGTAGGTAATTTATCACCAACTATCTTCTTAGCTTTGCATCCATGTTTTCACCCTGAATTATACTACAAAAAATATTAATCTGAAGATTGATTTTTTGCTAGATATATGCTTCTAAATATCTTAAGAGCTCTACAATGAGTGTTACATATATTTAAAGACACGAACCGTTTAAAAAAACAGCCTAAACTATTTTTTGGTATCCACTTTTTTCTAACTTTATTTGACAATTCCAGAATAAAAATCTAGGTCAAAACAAAAAACGCATCCCCCACCAAAGTGAGAAATGCGTTTGAAACGTTGATATAACGCGATATTAACGTTTTGAGAATTATATTGAGGTCTTATATACATTTCAGAATATAAGCAATCCCTTTACGTCAAGATTTTCATTAGTAGATTAACTATATTTATGGACTAAAATTGATGTAATATGAGTGGATTTATAGTAAGACAATTTTATATGAGTAGTCCACTTTTTTGTTCTACTATCCATAGTTTGCACTTTTACGGGCAAGCATTTATGGTTGTAAGTCAAGTCCATAATCCTGTGTAAAATACTATACAATGTTTTACCGGTCTCTC
>CASPLG010000097.1 GCA_949422855.1 uncultured Eubacteriales bacterium
TGATTCTACTTCTCAGTGTAGAGTTCTCGCTTTCGAGCTCTCCCTTGCGGGTTTGGAGGAATTGCTTATCATTCAATGCCTGCGACTTTTCTCTGTTAAGAGTATTAACTTGGCCATTTAATTCAGCGACTCTGGCATCTAACTGGGTCTTCTCATTTTCGACCCTCGTTTTCTGTCCATTGAGGGTATTAACTTGGTCGTTTAATGCAGTGATTCTAGTATTTAACTGAGCTTTTTCAGCCTCAAGTCTTGCTTTATCCGCTGTAAGAACGTCAATTCGACCGGTTAAAGCCGGATCCGGGATCAATTGATAGCTATTATAGATATCCTCTGTATCTGCTACGGGAAGATTGATCTCGGAAAGAGCTGTTTTTATGTGATTCATAAGATCACCAAGACCCTCACCCGTTTTAGCGGATACGAAAGAAAGCCTATCATCTTAATACGTGTATTTAATCTACCAAAAACACCGTTAAAGTAGTACCTTAAACGTATAACGCAATGCCAAAAAATCTTACGAGCTATATGCTACCATGTTATTAAATAAAAATCAACAAAAATTACTAATTTCTAACTTAAACACAATTATTTAGCATTATTTTACATTTATATATACAAAATAATTATATATTTTAAAATAGGCACAATATTATGCTGCAGTTATCGAAAGGAAACTATGCAAAAGAGGGAACAAAGGTGTTCCGGAGAGAACCGTATACGCCTAGGTCCCCCGAAAAGCAAGGTATACTCTTACAGAGTTTGGATACAGACCTAAGCCTATACTTAAATCTATAGAAGGATGGGGAAGCTATTATAAGTCTTTAAATATATAAATGACAATATTTGTGTTTAAAATTTATACATAAAATAAAAAGAGACAGTATGTTGCAGCCGAGAAACTGTAATATACTGGGTTTTGTTGCTAACCTCGAAAATAACAAACAAAATTAAAAAGTTCTACATTTTTAGACTTATTTTTAAAATCGTTTAATATCAGATTTAAAGAATTACAAAAAATTTCTCACCCGGATGTTAAAACTTACGCTACAGACGCATGGAAAGCATATAACCTGATAGAGCCCAAAAAGCATGTTACAGGCAAGGCTCATACCTATACCGTAGAGCGTACAAACCGACTTTTGCGACATTATTTAGCCCGTTTTGCTCGCGAAACTTATTCCATTTCTAAATCTTTTGATATGATTTTATACTCTCTCTATCTATTTTGTTTTTCACACCATCTTTCCTCTATCCACTTTTAGCACTGCCCATTTTTGCTGTTCATATAAATACCCCAGAAATATTTTTCCCCCTAGGCAGCCTTCCTTTTCATAGTCTGATAAAAAGTATGGAATATGTCTCCGGCCAAGAATCTTTTCTGTCGTAATCATTTTTCGAGCATGATTGAATTTATATATATTGGATGGTATCGTAATTATAACATAAAATTAATTAATTGTCAATATCCGCCATTTCTCATGTCCGTAAATCTCCAAAAACCACCGAACCTATTTAAAAAATATTATTTATATGATATAATATTAATATAAAATTTCCTATTATATTATAAGGTTTATCTATAAAACGTCCGACAAAACATCCGATAAAATATCAAGGGCAGGGAGTGAATCATTTTTATGACCGTTAAAGAGCTATCTCAGCTTTATTATTTGAAGAAAGAAATAAAAATGCAAAGGGAAAGAATCAGCGAATTAGAAGCCATAGCGACAGGTTGCACCGGAAAAATCACAGGTATTCCCGGAGGAAACTCTAAGAGTAATTCAGATAAAATAGGGAGATATGCTGCTCAGATAGCTGATCTTAGATGTC
Source organism: uncultured Eubacteriales bacterium (assembly GCA_949422855.1). GTDB lineage: Bacteria > Bacillota > Clostridia > Oscillospirales > Acutalibacteraceae > CASPLG01. The sequence continues at coordinate 1,831 of CASPLG010000097.1, forward strand.
TGCTCGACTTAAATTTGAAGAAAGGCTTTTTCGAGCTCAACCGGCTGACGCAGTACATACAAGATATTGATGATTCCCTGGTCAGACAAATTATGACATATCGGTTTATATACGGCTTCAACTGGCAAAAAACAGCACTTATTATTGGTGGCAATAACAAGCCGGATGCCCTCAGAATAAAGATGTATCGCTATCTGAAAAACAGGCAGCTGAGTTAACATCTATGTCTAAAGCTTTTATTTTTCAAAAAGGGGAGTGGTCTAAAATAAAGGACTGGATCGGAAACTCAAAATCGGGGCACGGATTAAATGGCATTTTCTATACTGGAAAACCATGAGCGAGAAAAACCGGTGTGGATTCACAGGAGCCGGAGGAGGGGGGCGGCATAATGCTGAATGCTATTGACATAGAGACACGATTATTTTAGGCCGATCAGATATAACATGACCTGCTTCATAGGTTTATTTTCGGCTTCTGATACGGTCCTGACTGCCCTATACATTGGTTATATAACCTAAAATAATGCCTCCATGATGACGACATTACGATATCCGCCTGAGTTGCTTCAACTATATCTCTAAGTCTTTTCACCCTAACTTCTTCTACGTATATTTTTTTGTTAAAGCTTTCCATGCTTTCATCGTTTAAAACTCCGTCCACGTCTAAAAATATAACTTTTTCGTATTTTCTGTTTTTATCATCTCTAATTCTTGATACATAGTCGTCCATTAATTTTAACTCCTAAACTTCAATATCCTCAATTTTCACTTTGTGGGTTTTAAGCTTTGAATCATAAGAAATTCCAACAGCCAATTTTTGACCTGTACAGTCCTTGAGAGATAGGGCATAACGTTTTTCTTTAATTTGTTTCAGTGCTTCATCCGCAGTGGAATCCTTTTTCAGTTCAATAATAAATGCGGGTTTGCTCTTATTGATAGGATAAAACACAAAGTCCGCAAAACCGACTCCCGCAGGCATTTCTCTGATTATTTTATACTTGCTCCTTGCACTCAAATACACAAGAGTTATTATACAAGCGAGGGAATTTTCATCATTGTATTTTATGACCGGAATATTGATATCATGGGCTTCTTGAATTAATTTTTCCATTGTTTTTGTGTCTTTTTTGAGCGTGGCTTTTAGCATTTCGTTTGATTTCATAACAATTTCG
>CASPLG010000098.1 GCA_949422855.1 uncultured Eubacteriales bacterium
AACAAATAATCCAAAACCGTCCAATCTCATAATACAATACCTCCAAATTCCGATTGTGATTTGATGATTTTTAAGGGAAACATTAGCTGTTATATTTTGTTATTAAAATCTCCGCTAACCCTTGAAAACACTAAGTTTATCGTAGGTGAACTTTCCCTTATCGTTTCCCTTGTGTTATATCTTCCCACAGGGCATTACGAACCCTGATAAGGGAAAAAATGAGGGAAACAAAATCACATAAAACATTATAACACATAATATACGGGAATTGGTAAACTGATTGAAATGCTTTCAAAAAATCAATGAAAAGAGGACAGATAAAATGAATATGATTTACGCAACATACAATATCCACCATAACAGCATTGACGTATACACTTATGCAGGCTACTTTTTACGGATAGACTGCAATAAAGCGGAAGAAGGGTTGAAAACTACTCCCTGCTCTGAATGTGCCTTAAATGCTCTGGCAATAGATGAACCGCTTAAATATGCAAGATTGTACCTTGAAGGAAACATGCAGATGTGGGTGGATGCGGAGGATTCCTTAGAACTTTGGTAATTTTTTCATAGGCAACAGAGTCCCAATTCTATCGGCTCTGTTGTCTACAAAACAGAGAATCGTAAACCGAAGTCAACTATGTAAGAATACAATTTACACATTATGCTGTTATTCAAATATATCTAAGTAACCTTAAAATGTCTTTTACAAACCGAAAATAATTTATAGTTAGCATATTCAGACTTTTAAATTCCCTTTTGTCAAATAAATAATAAAAGGAAGCTGCTTCATCAAATCTACTTAAAACGCATAATTGGGCAGCTATTTTAATATATTGCGGTTGAAACCTTTTGGGACTATCGCTTTCTTCTATCCTTTTAATTGCAACATCTATATACTTTTCCATATTATTTTTATCAATGACACTTATCTCAAATTTTGATTCATCTTTTAACCAATATACACTATAACATTCTTCAGCTATTCTAATATAAAAATCTATGCTTTGCGGATAAAGTTCGTTCGTATTATAAATATCTGCGATATTTTCAAGTATCTTGACTCTTTCCTTATGTTCAGATTTCTTTTCGACAATCTCCAAACTCTCATAAAAATAAGCATTTCCAATTAATTTATCGCGCCTAATTATACATAATTCATTATGCCATTCTCTCATAGCACTTACAGCTACCATAGAATCCAAAATAGCACAACGCTCATAAATTTGATTCAAATTTAATGTATCATAATATTGCTGCAAATCATTATATGCTTCTTCAGCAATATAGCGTTCACAATCTTCCATTATTTTTTGATAATCTTCATATTCTATTTCATTAAAACCATTAGCAAAAAAATGGTCTAAAACTCCATATAATTTTTTCATCAAATGAAAACGATCTGGCATATTTGCATCTTTATACTTAGGAAAATCTCTGATGACATCATACATTATATTTTTTATATGTATACCTGCATGTTGTGCAACATCAAGATTTGAAACCTCCCAATTATAACGTTCACATCCCTCTAATTTTTTTATGATAGACGTATAATTGTTTGCAACTAATGACAATAGCTTATCTTCTTGATTTTGCAAGCGATAATATTTTGACATAAAATTATAGGCTCTTATGGCGGTAGATGGTTCGTTTAAATTTAAATGTTCAAAATATTCTTGATAATATGTCGAAATATTATCCGCATTAGGATTATTAAAACACATAAGAGATATAAGCTGTTCATAAACATTATATATAATGATATTATTTTTTGACTTTATAGCAAAATTTAATGCTTTTTTCACATTGAATACGGCATCTTCATAATTGCCCTGTATCATGCGGCAATTGCCATAATTAGCATAAATTTGTGCCTTAATTCCATCAGGTGTTTGTGGTTGTATCATGCTTTCAGCTTCTTCTATATATTTTATTACTTCCTCGGACTTTTCACTGCTTACATCGCAGACTATCATTTCTACTAAAACTGATAATGGACTTTTTTCTTTTACTTTAGAAATATGAGATTTAGCCAATCTAATACTTCCTAATAAAGCCGCATAATATGCCATATAAATTTCTATCTCATTTTTTTCAAAATCAAATAACCTCTTTTGATTCATATAGTAAAATTCGTCATATGCTTTAATATACAAATGTTTGTTTGCATAATCATCTGTTATCAAACGCTTATATTCTAATTTTGAAGCAGTAGTTAATGTAGCAACTTTCAGAATACGAAAATATATATCACATTTGAATCCACCTCTAACTAATGTCTTCAGCTTTCTCATAGGGAAAAATGTCAATACCGGCTTATACGTGGATATAATAATATATAAAACAATAAGCAATTCTGCAACATAATAATAACTATGCCATATTTCATAATCAGTGATATGCAGTAGATATATATTTATGTTCAATAATGCAATAGCTACAATGAATATTATCCTTAATCTATATCGAGGATGCCTAAGTATCTTGAAATTCCAATAGGCAAGCCCCAATAAAATTATTGCAATTACGTCTAAAGATATTGCTTTGTTATTTGATATTTCCCAAAAGTGGTCAAAGACATCAAGAATATCGCCCATATAAAAACCTCCTCTGATATTAGTGACTATTATAATTCAAAAAATGCTGTATTTCCTAAAGCCGTATTATATCATACAAATTGTTATAATTGAACTTTTTCGTATAAATTCTCTTTTGTTCTTTTGTATTATATCGTTTTTTCAATCATATGCAATACTGTTGGTGCGAGTATGTGGTATTCATTTGTTGTACGTTGATAAGGGTTTCCTGCCTGCATTTCGGGCAGTACAGGGGAAAGTTTTTCAGTTCGGTATCGCTCCGTATCTTTAACCTTGTTTTGCTTTGGCATATGGGGCATATTATCCATTCGGTATTCATGT
>CASPLG010000099.1 GCA_949422855.1 uncultured Eubacteriales bacterium
GCTCCCGACGTAGGTTTGCGGTACTGTCATCGACTTTCTTATCCACGCTCTCTGTAATTTTTTTATCGAATGTCTCGATTAAATTGCCGAGATTGCCTGCCTTAAAGTTTCCAAACTCCAGCTTTGTGATTCTTTGCAAGATTACATCAAATTCCAGTGATATTACTCTCGTGATAAGTTCAAGTTTACATTTTGGATGTTTCACATATATCGTATCGCCAATATCTGAGACCTCTTTTAAATATTCACTAAGTACATAGTCGGCTTTTGGCACACAATTTTCATTTAAATAGTTATTCGCCTTGACTCTTAAATCATTTATAAGCGCTTCCTTATACTTAGCTTCATCCACTTTTTGTTCTGCATTTTCATAATCTTCGGGACTAATATTGCTTTGGTCGAAGCTTACAACCTTTGTATATGGAATATCGTATAAATCTTCCCGATACGTAATCCACGTTTCGGGAAGGAGCAGACCATCTCTTCCGACCGGCATAATCTTTGTGCAGACATTGCTCCAGTCCTCATCAGCCTTGATGTTTACTATATTTTTGCCATACACTAAATTTAGTCCTCGGTCTTTCCCGATATTTTGCCTAATTTCAATTTTGCGGTTATCTCTGACTAAATGCCCGCCCCAACGCTCTAGCACATCTTTTATTGCTTCAGCCAGAGACTTTCGGACACAGCGGTAGTTATGAATACTCGGAACGTCGGAAATAGTGGTGAAAGGGGAAGGATTATCGGTAGCTGCATTTAAGTGATCCAGAGCATCGTTGCAGTTCCGTTCCACAACATAAGAATCTGCGATGATATAATTTTCCGCATCATAAAACAGATGATGGGCTCTCACTTCGACTTTATTGTTCTGGATAGACACGTTTTTCATTCTGAAACATTGTTTTCCCCAAGGCGTCGGCACTCGGATTATGTTTCCACTTTGATAATATTCGAAATTATCGATACTGTCCTTCAAATCGAGATAATATTCTCCGTTGTCTTGCTTAAAAATCAAAGCCTTAAGCGGTTTTAATATTTTTATACCATTACTTACAAATGACGTCTCGTTTGATGCATATATACTTATCACAATATTCGCTCCTTTCTTTTGGAAAAATTCACATTGTCTTGACATTGTGAATACATTGTAGTAAAATGGGAATATAAATTATAGAGGGGGAATTAAAATGTCTACGATAAATATTAGAGTAAACGAACAAGTGAAATCTGACGCAAAAAAACTTTTTGCTAAATTCGGCCTTGACCTAAGTACGGCTATAAATATGTTTTTAATTCAATCAATAAGAGAGCAAGGTGTACCATTAGATTTGCATTTACACACTCCAAACGAGGAAACTTTAAAGTCCATTGAAGACACTGAAAAAGGTGTTAACTTAAGTGAAACCTTTGAAAGTATAGATGAGCTTATGGAGGATTTGCATGCTTAAAATCAGGAGAACTACCCAATTTAAAAAAGATTATAAAAAGATAATTAAACAAGGTTTAGATGAAAATGCTTTTATAGTAGTTTTAAAATTACTCTGCGGTGAAACCCCGCTACCTCAAAAATACAAAGATCATCCACTTCAGGGAAACTATAAAGGATATAGGGATTGCCATATTGAGCCTGACTGGGTCTTAATATATAAAATTGAGAAAGAAGTTTCATTAATTACTTTGCAGAGAACCGGTTCACACAGCGATCTCTTTGGAAAAAATAATTAATAATTTACAATGTAAGATTGAAGCTGCCAAATGGTAGCTTTTCTTCATTATAAAATTTATATTGTATATTAACTCAGAGCCACCGACTCTCAGGTTCTATTTTTATCTTTGTAAGTTTCCCCGTCCAAGTAATAGTATTTTCTCCCGGCTGCAAGACAGGAAACTCACCGCCCATATTATGATTTTTAAGGTTATAAGTTTTGTCTTTATAGCACTCTTGGAGTTTTGAATTTACTGTAATATAGCCATCATCGATGTTTACTTGAAACTGAGCATAACCATTTACCGAGATCTCAACTGTATCTTTTCCCGTTAAAGTTATGATTGGCTTTGACTCTTCAAGTCCTGTGTTTATAACTTTAATTTCTTTAATTTCATCCGTTATCTCGGCTTCAACCGGCAGCTCATCCACTAAATATTTAAATGGCTGAGTATGAAATTTTATTACTGCGGTTCTGAATCTTACAAGCCTTTCAAAATCAATCTGCTCCGTAATCTCAGCTTCATAGTACTTATCCGGCTCGTTTGAAAACGTGACTTTGCCTGTTCCTGAAAAGAAATGTGAAATTCTACCTACATCATAATTATCATATAGCCCAATTTTGACAAGTTTATCGTATGCGGCATAGCCGATATCATCGCTTACATCTCCGTCCCGACCTTCTATTTCCACGACTTGTACCCTCATTGCAGGTCTGACGATGTGCGGAAGCTCCGATATTAATAATCCTCTTAAATCTCGAGAGTCTTGCCCTTTCCAAATAATATAATTGTTCATGCGAACACCACCCTTTCCACTTTGCTTATAACCATTTCACCCATTTTATCGCCGTCTATCTGAAATGCCATGCCTTTTAAGGCTGACTGAAATGCTGAGATTAAAAAATCAGCATCTTCGATTGCAGTCCACTCTTGTCTGTTTGACGAGGATATTTTCGGAAGGTCGCTATGAACGGTATGGTTTAAATCAAGATCAAAATCTGTAGGGATAGCAGATTTCATATCCTGTACGACATTTGTCATTTCGCCTCTGAATCCTTCTCCGATACCAAGAGCGAGATTTTTTCCGATTTGCTCTTTAAATAATCTCGAAGGCGAAGCTATACCGAGTGCTTGTTTAAATCCTTTTGTAAAATTGTCACAAAACCCTCGCACTTTTTGTGATATCCAGCCCGTCATATCCG
>CASPLG010000100.1 GCA_949422855.1 uncultured Eubacteriales bacterium
GCTGAATTAATGATAGGAAACACCATTAGAGGCTTCTTTTAGGCACTCCTTGTTAATCTCGTTTTTCTTTAGTTTTATATAAAGTACATAAATCATAATAGTCCTTCAAACGGGTATTTGCGCTTCCGCGTGATAAAATTGTATGTAACTTTTCTATAAAAACTGTTTCTAAATTATACGTTAAATCTCCCACTAACTTTCCATAGGGCGGAGGGTTTTGGTAAGGGTTTTCTTTTATGATACCAATTAATCTCTCAGTTTTTTTGAGAGGTTAGCGGATTTTAAATATTGTATATCTTTTACTGCCCGTTTTATAAATTTGATTTTAAACTCTACCATTCAATTTTTTCCTCGTCTATACACTCCCCAATTGGCGTATCCTTTCCATTAATTAAAGACTTTTTATATTCCGGGTCTGATGATAAATAAAGGGTTTCAATCAGTGAGTTATAATCCTCTTCGCTAATTAGTACGGCATTTTCATTTTTTGCGTGTATATTTATTATTTCGTCGTTGTCAATAGCCATATTTATCGGGCTATACAGGTTAGCTCTTGCGTTAGTCACATTCTTGTTATACATGTAAATCACCTTAATTTATATTATACGTTTTTATTTAGGTCAAGAATTTTAGAGATATCAATATTCTTTGATTTTCTTCTTTTTCCGAAGCGTCCACCTTGAGTTTCTCTAGTGGGACAATCAGGGCCAAATTACAACTTGGGTCTTTGAGCTCCGCCTGATAAAAAAGCTTTCCTCTAGAATTTCTCCTCAAAACGCAGCCCGAAAAAACATAATTATGCATACTATTTCCGAGGAAATTTATTTGGTAATCGTCATAATAAACTATTTTTCCGAGGGAAGATTTTATTTGATTTAACTGCATTTATTTCACCCCAAAATGATTTTGTATAGCTTTTGTTTTGCCAATCCGAATTCTCACGATATTTTTCGCCTGACTCAGTAAATGTCATATTCTGACCGTGGAAGTTCAGGAGCGTCACGTCTGTTTCACCTCCTCGGTTCAGTGCAGCATCAACTCCGACAGTCTTAAAAGTTTCATGTTTTTTTACACACCACCTCAGCATTAATTTATCGCAATTTTGTTCAATTTCACCGGAATGCTGCCACAGAAAAAATCAGGCTCAAAATGTGTGGTAAGATTACAAAATAAAATCGATATTTTTCACCAAAGTTTTCGCATCAACGACGGATTTTTGCCATTTTGGGGAATTTTTAATTCCCTGGATGGCATAAAAAACCTTGTCTTCACGTGCCCTCGTTCTCTCGAGAGACAGGTATTGCTCGATGTCCAGTGCCCAAGATTTGATTAATTTTCGATTGCCGGGAGTTGGCTCAAACTCGGTGTTTTCCAGCGTTTCGTAGAGCTCACAAGCCAGCGTTTTAGACACAGCATCTCCCGATAAATCCACGATTTCCGTAGGGTCAACCTCGTTTTCCCAGCCCTGAGAATTGAGCCAAGAAGCGGGGTAGGGGATGTATTTCCCGCCCTCTTTCTGCCAGTCGAGCGTGAGTTTTTGGCGGTTGAGGCTCTCAACCATCCGGTCGACGAGGGCTCTGTCGGGCTTGTGGATCCTGAACCACTTGGCTGCGTCGCCCTTGCTTTTCTTTTTTGGGTAGGCCTGGTAAAACCGCTCGAACAGTTCTTCGGTTAGGGCCACAGTTGTCTTGCCCGTCTCTTCCTCGATGTTTTCACATGCTTGATTTTCGTGCTCCCCAAAATTTTCATTTTCCTGGGGCCCCTGACCTAGCTGACCTTGGTCAGCGTCAAATTTTGCCAGCTCTAAACTGTATCAAACCCATCTCAATAAGTTTATTTCGGTTATTTCTGAAGGTGGATTCGCTTGTAATATGCAGCTCGAGCATAAGTTCCAAGTTAGAAATTTTTATCCACTCATCCCAGCCGGAAGCGTTCGCCCTGCGAAGTATCCTCATCAAGATGCACTGCTGAGTATGGGTTAAATTATACTGTTGTTCCCAGGCATAAAAGGCATTTAGAAATCTTATGTAATTATTTACTTTAGGCATTTATTTCGTTGTGGAGGCTTTCCCGTTTCGTTTGCTACGAGAGATCAGCCGGAAAATCTGCGTGAGTTTTTAATCCCCACCCGTCTCATTTAGCTGCTCTGTTCGCTGTTCACCAGGGGCACACAACTTTCTCTCCCTTTGAATCCTATTTTTTTAAACATCGAAACCCCTTCATAACTATAGCCAAATTCCACTTAATTTTCACTCCACAGGGCAAATTATTATAGTTTTTTATCAGCATGCCCGCGCAGGGTACCTCTCAAGGCTGCATCCCAGGCGGGAGGTCGGTAAGATTGACTTCTCGCCGCCCCTCAGAATTTGTCCTCTGACGGGATACTGACAGTGAAAATCTCATGGCATTTTTCACAGTAAAGGGCACTCCCATATTTATATACGATCCTTTCATTTTCTACGCTTTTAAAGCACCTGTCGCATAGTACCTCTATTTCCATAATTTTCTAACTTTAATATAAGAATACGAATTGTTACATTAGTGTAGAAAAGCTATCTGTTAAAATCTTATGAATTTAAGTTGTTCTTACGATGCCGCTTCCGTGGTAGAAGACTCAGAGACTTATTGATTAAAGTAGCCTTCTACGTATCAATTATCTATCTTTCCTCCTTAGTTTGTTTCAGAGTTAAAAGTTCGGTAGGGAAAATATGAGAAAAAATTTTTTCTTTTCACACCTCACAATATTGTGATATTTTAAATTTTCCAATCAAACAGTTGACTATTTTTGTGTATATGATACAATATTTATGTTATTTAAACGAAAGGAGAGAAAATTATGAGTTATAAACTTAC
>CASPLG010000101.1 GCA_949422855.1 uncultured Eubacteriales bacterium
TTGCGTTTAAAGTGCAAAGAGTTGAGCGTTATCAAATTGTCTTATCCGGCAGTCCAAATACCTGCGAAAAGTGTCATGAAATGGCCGGAAAACACTTTAACGTAGCCGACTTGAAAACAGGAGAAACCGCTCCACCATTTCATCCAAATTGCGGGTGCACAATGATACCCAAAGCTTTTGAAGAAAAAACCGGAAGTTCTTGGGAAGAATTGGTTATACGCTTTAATGTCGCCTTTGAACTTCTGGCTCAGATTGGTCCCACAGAAAAATTAATGCCGCCATTTTATAATTTTGTAAAGTCGGCAATTTGGGCAATAGGAAATTTTTATTTAGGAAACATAAAAAAACTTCCATTAGCACAGGAAATGTTTCGCCTGGGCATGTATGGTGAAGGAAAAGGAATGTCAGATAAAGCAAAAAAACTAATGATTGAACGTCTTAAAGAATCAGACATATTGAAAGAAAAAATAAGAGAGTATACTAAAAACGGTGAAGACTTTAATTCAGGTAAAACTTGGGCTCATTTTACACCCGAAGAACCTGATCTTCATTATTCTGTGCAAAGGGTTGATCTATGGCTCGAGGGTAAAAAATTAGAAGAGGAAGGGAAATGGGAAATTAAGGTAAAATTAGAAGATAAATACGATTTTACAGAGTTTCGAAATAGTCTAGCATTCACAGATTTAGCAAATAATTTAGGGGAAGCTATGCAAAGCAATGGCATGATGACAGAGTTTATGACTGAAGTTGAATTTACGCATATTTTTGAAGGGGTATAAATGAAAATTTTTAAAAATAGTACTGTTAAAATTATAAGTATAGTTTTATTAGTTGTAGGTGGGGGGATATTTTTTGTGTCATTGCCTAAGCTTTTTACTAAGATTTTGACAAAAATAGTTGATGCCATACCAGCAGAACCTGAAATAGATTCAAATGGGAAAATAATATATAAAGATTGGAGAAAAACTATTCAGTCATTTGGTAGTAGAAGACAATTTGCTGTAGAAAAATGCGGTACCACAGAAATTTCATGGTTTTTATTTGACAGAGATAAAAACAAAGATATTGATGAAATTGATCGTTATACATTGTCGCCATCAAAATTGATTGTTTATACAATTGGCGAAAAAGGCTATACAAAGTTAAATTCTGAAACTGCTGAAGTTATTCAAAGTAAAGATATAAATTTGTTTTCAGAGGAAGATATAAAAATCTTCAAAGAATTAGAAGCAGGAAAAGGCGGAATTAAGTATCAAAAATAGATAATTGAACTTGCACTACAATGGCAATATAAAAATATCAGAGCGTCGTATAGTACACTTACAGAATATGAATATGTTTGGCAACGGGAGTAAACAATATGGAAAAATTTTTTAAATGGTTAGGAATATTAACTTTGATTTTATTATCACTACCTATTGTTTTGGTTGTTTTTATTATAGTTATTATGGGAGTAGCTGCAGTGCGTGAAGAGTTTATAGAAAAAAATAAAATAAATTATAATATCACTCAAAAAATTTATTCTGATGGTCGTAAAACTGTAGAATCATTCGGGGCTAGAAAACAATTCGCAATTTTAATGTTTGCTTCTGGTAAGGAGAAAACTTTAAAAAAAAGACTAAGCTTATATAATAGAGATGAAGATGAATCAATTGAAAGGAATATTAAATGTTATAAAAAAATATCTGATTTTGTATATGCTTTAGGGGAAAAAGGTTATACAAAGTTAAATTATGAAACAGCTGAAATTATTCAAAGTAAAAATATCAATGATTTTTCTGGGGAAGATCAAGAAATTTTTAATTCTCTTGAGAAGAAATAGACTAAACTTACACATATTTTTGAGGGATTATAAATGAAAATTTTGAAAAATAGTATTATTAAAATTTTAAGCATAATTTTACCGGTTATAGGGGGAAGTGTGTTTATTATGGCATTACCTAAATTTTTTTCTATGATTTTGACAAAAATAGTTGATGCTATACCAACTGAACCCATGTACGACGCAGATGGAAAAATGATATATCAGGATGATCGTCATACAATAGCTTCTTTTGGAAAAAGAAAGGAGTTTGACATATGGAAAAATTGAAAGAAGAAATTGTTTAGTCCGTGCCGCCCGTGGTACAGGAAAACACAAATTCGATTTTGACTTGTGCCACAATCATAAAACAGCCTACCTTTAAAGCAAAAATCTTTGAGACAGGCTAATTCTTTTATTTTTCGAGAATGGCGCTCACTGTAAATGGCCTTATTATTTAGATTTAGTTAACTTTGTAACGGAAGATTTGGAAAAATACAACGATACCGCTTTTTCCAAATACACAAATCGTTACATTTGATATGCCTTACTTTGTGTCTTCGGAACTACAAACCAATCCCACAAGCCAGTTTTTAAATTTTCCACATCCCGATGCCATGCAATTTTTAAATTTTCCCCATTTTGATATAGGCTGCGACTGCGACTGCGACAAGGGTGGCAATTGAGATTCCGATAATTGCTGCGATTGTTTTTTTTTATTATCGGTCGGATAGGCACTGGCTGCCAGCGCCTCGTTGGGATTCACTATATGCAAAGGATCTCCCTGAGTTTTGCATTGTTCACCCTGCACTGTCTGATCTGATAAACCAGAATACAGTAGTGCTGGGCCAGTCTTCTCAATTTGACGCTTTACGTCCTTTTTGCCCCGCATTAGCGGTAGGTGAGCTCTTGGAATATTTCTTAACATTTGTATAGTACGATCTTGATTTTGATGTTTTTTCTTTAATTCATTCATACAATTATACAATTCTTCGCTACTCATACTATCTATTTTTATTGACTTA
>CASPLG010000102.1 GCA_949422855.1 uncultured Eubacteriales bacterium
GGCTAAGGAATCTCATAAAGAGAAAATCTCACTCTAAGAATTGAGAGAATGACGATCAAAGCCGATCATTGAATAACTTTTTGAATGAATATAAACGACTAGTTTTATATACGAACTTCTTTAGTTTAATTGCAATTAGCAAGCAGAAAAACTAGTAAATTTATTTCAAATATCAGGATTGGCATTAAACGCAAATATAAGTACACCAAATGTAAAAAACTTACTGAATTTACAAATTCGAAATCAATATTTGAAGAAAACATAGCATAATATCGTGCAAAATCATTGTATCTTTATTCATTTTACTCATAATTAAGAAGGAAGCCTTATCTTTTTATGCTAGACGCCAAATTACCAAGCATCTTGATTATGCAGAATAAGTTCTTATTCTCATTTTTCTATCAGATATCTTCAAAGAAAATGATGATTTTCCCCTAATAACAAAAATATTAATAAATAATTTTTCTTTGTATATCTTTTTTAATATCTTATAGTTTTCTTTCTACATTTTAGGTAATTGTGAGGATAAATGGTTAAAATCTTTTTAAAAAGTTTTAGTATTGAGATAATATTTGGTCGGATATTATAAAGTGATAGTAAATAGAAAAAAAAAACAATTAAAAAAAAAAACATTTATTCATTATTTATTCAAAAGGATACAGCTAAATATAATCAAATGGAATGAACCAAATTCATAAGCATGATATGGCGCCAATCATTCTAAAAGTATAAATTGAATTTGTGAACTTGATGATGATCTGTGTATGCATTTAAGTTAATCGTTGCTTGGTATATATTTGTTTATGCGCATAGTTTATTGATTTAGCTGCTATACAGAGATCCGTAGATGTAATGTGCTGATCTCGAACTATTTTGCATTGACTTGTAATTATAGAAATCAGCATGATTTGTGCGTCTGTGTGCTGATTATTAGTTGCCATGCTCTGTCTTGTAGCTACTGTACATAAATTTCCAGATAACATTTTCTGATTTGTAGACACATTGAGTTGATTTGAAGTTTCTGTGAGTTGATTTGCATATCTTGTTCATTGACTTGTAGATATTGCGTACTGATATGCGGCTTTTGAGCGTTTATCTTATAGTTGCTTTACTGTAAAAATATGGCCGTTTATTCGCATTCAAAAAGTTATTGAACGATCATCGTTCCTCTCAATTCTTAGAGTGAGATTTTCTCTTTATGAGATTCCTTTGCCACAATAAAATGTCTACGAAGCAAATTACTCTTTCATCATCAGGACTACAAAACGTTGTATTAACGAAATATCAAGATGATGAAGACTTTTTTTTTGTTTTTGGAGAAGAAGAGTTTTCAATGAAAAGTTTCTTTGCAGAATTTATTTCACCAAAAGTTTCCCGTCTTCACAAGACAGATCCAACTATTCACCGAATTAATTTTGGAGAATTTTACAAGAACAATGAGCAAGAATTCAACGACATTTGTCGAACAGTCATGACACCAGAAGTCGTTTCACATCTTCAACAAATTTCGAGTGGCCATTCAATTTTTATCAACGAAGAAGAAGCGATCAAACTTCGATTCATTTCAATTCTTCTTGGTAACGAGGAGTTAGAAGACAAACTGAATGAACATTTCCCGCCAAAATACAGCGAATCGAATGTCAATTCGTACCTGAAGAACATCGAGTGCTGCATCCACTTTTCATCAATGAAACCAGAATTTGATCACAAGAGTTTGATATCATTTGTTAGCAGCCACTTTGACCAGCTGAAGAGAGAAGACTTTTTGAAAGTTCCACGCCGAATTCAGTACGAGATCATTTCACAAGAAAATTTGCGAATTGAGAGCGAAGACTCACTTTTTGACATCGTCACAGAAATCATCGAACGCGGGCAAGAAAAAGAGAAAGAAGAAATCAGTGATGTCATGTTTCTTGAGCATATTGAATTCACGGAACTGAGTGAGGACAGACTTTTCAGGTTTGTTGAAATTTTTGAGTGGAACGAAATGAGCGGTTTATTGTGGAACAAACTCAGCAAATGCCTCCTCAATCAAACAGAGAGAAAACGCAAAACAACATCAACAATTATCGTTGGCGGTTATGATAGTTACAATCAACTTGGTGAAAAACCGAACAACAAAAATGAATATGGTGATCCAGTCATCTCCCCTCCTCTGAATTTGTCACTCGATTCTTCTTCACTTCTGTCTTACTCAGTTTACTGTGATCACTCTGTGTTGGTCACGAGAGGCGGTTCACTGCTTGGAATTGGCGACAACAGTGATGGCCGAATCTCCAGTTCTCTCAGGAAAACAGAAATCAGTCAGTTCACCGAGTTTTCAATCAAAGACGACAGCGGCCGCCAGCTCGCTCCGATTTCCGCCGTCTGCAGTGGATATGGCACTCTTTACATGTTTTCAAAAATCAGTGGTGATGGGAGGCAGCTCGTCTACTGCGATAAAGATATAAAAGGTGGTGACCCAGTTTTTCTTGACATCGGCGATGAGGACCCAGTGTCACTTTTCGGCGGTTGTTATCATTCAGCAGCGATCAGTGATAAAGGTGAAGTCATCTTCATCAACCGTGATGCAGTCAAAAATTCGCCTAATTCACGTATTGCAGCTGTTTCTCTTCCAGAAGGCGAGAAAGCATCGAGTGTCGCGTGCTTGGAAGACTCAGTCTTTGTTCTGAGCTCAAACGGTCGAGTCTTCTCATCCAAGATTGAATCAGGAAGCAATGTTCTCAGATTTTCATTAGTTTCAGAACTCAGTGGATACGAAATTGTCTGGGTGTCAGGCACATAC
>CASPLG010000103.1 GCA_949422855.1 uncultured Eubacteriales bacterium
TCTTGATGGCCATGAATTGGTAATTTTAGTTTACGTGAGATGTTTATAATTCTTTCCTCCTTAAATTTAAGTTTCTCTTGCAGTCAAAGAGGAAAAGTAGTAAAATCTTTATTGGAATTAAGATAATAGTTCTTTTCCTATCGACGTTGATGGGAATAGCATTGGTACCTATTGGCGTAGGAATCAATGCTTTTTTTCTACACTCAATAAAATCACCCCTTTCAGTAGTTTTTTATTAATGCAATTTAAATTGCTGCCCAAACCAATCATGAAATCTGGATAGTGATGTAAAATGCAACACATTATCCGCATAAACATCATCGTAAAAAATTATACGCTCATAATCGTCAATTGTAATGACATAATCATCGTGTCGTAGTTGGCGATCTTTTTGTAATTTTCCAACGATTCTTTTTATAGACAAATTATTTTTCGAAACAGTAATTTGTAAACAAATGTTGGGGAGTGTAGCAGCTTGTTTCCTAACTGCTACACCATCTTCTTTCGTGCAATAGATGAAAAGAATTAGGTTCTGTGCCATAATACCACACCCCTAATCATTTGCATCTTCGCAACGAATGAGTACGGGGATCCCTCCATATCGTCCGTTTAGATAAGAGGTTTCTATGTTTAAGTCGGAACGAGATACACCACCTTCAAACTCATCCAATCTAACAAATCCGGATTCACCATTACGATTTGTTACAAAATATATTTCATCTTTGCGAAGTCTTTTTAGATTTAACAAACGCGATTCATGCGTGGTAATAATAAGCTGGTTCTGATTTGCAGTTTCTGGGTTTAGATACATGCAAATCAACTGTTCACTTAATAAAGAGTGCAGACTCCTATCAATTTCATCTACAACATATGTTACATCTTTTTCAGGAGAGGTTATCATTTCAAGCAATTCTAATATGCGTTTTGTACCATCCGATTCCTCTCTGAATTCATATTTTCCATACTTTCCGTGAGTAAACAAAATGGTTTTTATATTCTTGAATCCATCTGCCCCTGCCTCGATAATATAATAGTTGTCACCTAAGCGCATAACAACAGAAATAGTCGCTTCATCCTTATCCTCATCCTGTTGGTACATTTCTTTGAAGTCATCTTCTATTTCTTGAACAACAGCAGCTGGAACATCCTTAAATGCTTGTTCAATGGTAATATCTACATATGACATTTTACTAATCGGAATATCTAGTTGTTCTAAGCAATTATAGAGCTTGTCATTGTTTTCAGGATAATTTAGGAAACTATATCTGCCCAAATCAGAATTACTATTCGGATAAACAAATTTCAATTTTGTTAAAAACCAGCGGTAAATATCTTTTAGATACAGTAATGTTTTATCAGCTTCAAACAAATTTCCTTTTTTTGAATTAATTTCTTTCAAAAACAATACATTATTCTCATTTTCTGTATCTGAAAAATAAATTGTTAAACGTTTGTTAAGTTCTGGGTTTTTGACTTTTATCCCTAGTTCGAAATGCTCATTAGAAAAATCTCGCAGAAATATCAATTTATCTTCCTGCCGGGAATTCCGCTCATAAAGCCATTCCTTGACTATTGTCTCATTCTCCCACAAAAGTGCGAATCCGTATTCATAAATCTTTTTATCGATGAAGATTGTATATACAAACTCCGATGGCATCTTGACCCAAGATTCAGACGATCTATTTATCTCCATAAAGCGCTTATCAAAAAAACCATTCAAAATCATTTTTTTACCAAAGTGCATCGCTTTAATCATTGTTGACTTTCCGGCAGCATTTCCCCCATAAATTGAAGTGAATTTTAAAACAGTCTGTTTATATGCCTTCAACAAATGGTTCGATTTCCCTCTTGCCTTGCCTGTAACAAGGTCAACATTTTGCTTTTTACCTATAGATGCAAAATTCTCGACAGAAAATTTTAATAACATCGCCGCTCTCCTTTTGAGTTTATTTAATACAGTCTTTTATGATTTTTATACAATTTAATTTATATATCCCCATATATATACTGAATTAAAACGATTTTTGTGTATTAACTATACTCATAATAAACTACGCAAGCTAATTTGTCAACCCTTATTTGATTTGTTGAAAAGGGACACAGAGTCTATTCAAATATTTCCCTATTTAAAAACCCAAATTTCTGTTAAGAGTATATCACAAATTTTTAAATAAAAAGCGTAGCCTACCATACCTTTGCTTATTCGACTCGATTTCTTATCAAATTGTATCTAGTACTGCATTGCGGAAATAACAGTGAATAAAGTGCCCGATGTCTGCGGCATCTGTGCGTCTGCAAAGCGACGGCGTAGTGGTGCCTACGGCTAGCTTTGCAGGCGTGCAGAGGGCGTAGGCAGCGGATGCTTTATTCACCGGAATTTCCGCAAGGCAGTACTAGTTTTGTTGTACGCTGTCGGATTTTGTCGTCACAATCTTAGCCATACGACCGCCACACATATGTTGGAAGCCGGGGTACCAATTATGGCAATCAAAAATTTCCTCGGACATTCCTCGATCTCCACAACAGAACGGTATGCTGAACTTTCACAGGGAACCGTAAACAGGCATATCCGGGATTGGAACGAAAAGTGGTTTTCCCATCAAAAAGAAAATCCTGTTACACAAAAGAAAGAGCATCAGATCCCTGACTTCCTGAAATAGTTCTTACATTATCCGAGGCAACTTCTCTGAAAGCCTTTTATGCTGGCGGTTTTGAGAGTTTCCTCGGATAATTGATTATCTCGGATAATGCGCCCTATCC
>CASPLG010000104.1 GCA_949422855.1 uncultured Eubacteriales bacterium
ATGAAACGAATAAAGGCCAGGATGCTTCAGGAGGAACACCACCGCCACCACCAGCTCGGCAGGCAGAGTCCCCCGCATCGAAACCCCCAAAAGATGATCAGAAACCTAATGAAACGAATAAAGGCCAGGATGCTTCAGGAGGAACACCACCGCCACCACCAGCTCGGCAGGCAGAGTCCCCCGCATCGAAACCCCCAAAAAATGATCAGAAACCTGATGAAACGAGTGAAAACCGGGATGCTTCAGAGGGAACGCCACCGCCACCACCTCCTCCACCACCGCCACCGCCGGCAGATTCACCCGTATCGAAACCTGTAAAGAGGGTGGATAGAGGCAAATCGCAATCTACGGCGAATAATAAAAGTTTTACTGAAATGATCAAAGAACGGTATGATAAGGGACTAAAGAAGGTGGATAAAAGCAAACCGCTGCCCACATCGGAAAAGGTGAAGAAAGAATTAGAAAAGGATAAAAATGTTGATCCTAATCGGCTCTCTGCTGCGGAACTCCTTCAAAAGATGGCAGATATGCGTAAAGATATTGCAGCGAGCGATGAGACAACGGAGTCGGAAAGTGAGAGCAGCAGTGAAAATTGGTAGATAGCAGGTAACGGAGCGCCTATTGTCGTGTGAATGACAGCTAATGTTTGGAATGAAGACAAATTCGTTGAGAACAAATCCCTTGGCCTTAGGTGGTCAGGGGATTAATTGCACGTGGTAGTTTAAAAATAGTACAACATATCAGTTACTTATATTGCAAATTCTAGGTTTCAGTGAACTTCTGCACATACCCAATATTTCTGAAATAATCTGCCGTATACCAGTTCTCCCATTGACCCAATACTAATATATTTGACCCGGCGGGGATTTTCGCTACAATTTCAGAATTCACGTTGGGACGGCTATAAAGATTAATTTCTTCATTTTTTGGAGTTGTCAGCACTTGGGGTTTTTGGGGGTTCACCAAAGGGATAGATAAAAATTCGGCCAGAGATTCGGAAAGATTTCTAGCAATATTCTCCGGATTTTCTCTTATCCATGTGGCATCATCTGGGTTATCATGGTGTGCCAACTGAACCATTACGGCCGGCATTGAGTTATTGTTTAATTCCACGAGAAAATTCGTAGGAAGTATTTCAATTTTATCCGGCATAGGATAGATTTCAGCTAGACCTTGTGCTATAATTTGTGCAGCTCGGTAGCTTTCGGGCGAACCGGGAGTATAAATAACTGTTATACCTCTTGTTTTGCCTGAATCTCCTCCGAGAGTATCGCCCGAATGCAAGGAAAAATGTAAATCATATTGTCCTAATTCGGGTTGTTTTATGACGGAGGATAGTGGTTTATCCAAATTGTTTCTAACGTATTTTACGCCGGAAGCGTTTAAAAATGGCAGCATTTCGTCAACGATTAAATTCATATAGTATTCTTCGTTTCCGCCACCGTTATAGAGATTTGTTTCTTGTGTTGAAGGATTTAAATATACAGTAGGCAAATATATCACTCCGTTTAAAGCTTTTTATTTAATTTATATTGTGTTCGCAGTAAAAACATTCCATAAATCTATTATTTTTGTCGTGGTTTAACCTTCAATATCTTTCTAAAATACTGCTTGGTGTCTATCGAGTTAGGCCGTATAAACCTGCACAAACAATACAAGCAATCCTGATTTTTGGTAATTTTATTGAGTCTGCCTTCGCAGCAAAATGTACACTTAAACCCCATATCTCTGATGATGGTGGGGGCTTCTTTACTTATTGCCCCGAAGGGGAAAACAAATGCGGAAGGAGTTTTACCGATTTCAGAAGTTACACGTTCCTGCATTTTCATAATGTCTTCACCCAGTTCTTTTTTATATTCATCAAGGGACTCTCCCTTTTTCTTAGAACACCCTATGCGAGATTTTTTATTTGAATGCATATTATAGGTGTGATTTTGGATTTCAACAAGTCCTGATTCGGTCATTTCTCTGATGTGGTTCCACGTCACGTGAGAGTAATCAGCATGTTCGTCAACAATTTTGCTGTAATCGTCTGTGAATTTCCCTATAGGAGAGAGCACTATTTTGCAATTATATTTCTTTATCAGGGGAAATGCATATAGATAATTGTTAAAATATCCATCGTCAAAAGTTATCATAATAGGTTTCGACGGCAGGGGCACATCATTATATACATAATCTATGAGATCTTGGACAAATATTGTCGT
Source organism: uncultured Eubacteriales bacterium (assembly GCA_949422855.1). Lineage (GTDB taxonomy): Bacteria > Bacillota > Clostridia > Oscillospirales > Acutalibacteraceae > CASPLG01. The sequence goes on from CASPLG010000104.1 coordinate 2,208, forward strand.
ATACCCGTTGTCGTTTATATATTGGAGGTCTTTTTCGAAAAAATCAGGAGAAATCATAAATCTATTTTGATGTTTGGGGTTTTTTATAAGTCCGTGATACATAAGCACAGGAAGTTCCACAGAATCATCCGAATGTGCGTCAGTTGACATTGGTTTAGGAGAGAGCACAATCAAAAAAATGACTAAGGACGTCAAACTGGCTGCAACAATACACAAAAGATTAAGTATTTTGCGGGTCAGATAAAAATTAAAATACATTACAGATATCCTCAGCTCTTTTCTGTGCGGTTTAGAGGTTATTAGTAATGTATATATGTATTGATTATTTTTTATGATTATTTATTGTGGCGCTTTGATGATTATGTACTAGCTTGTAACGCTGTTTCTTTTTATTATAAGAAATCATTTTGCCTCTGCTTACCCAACTATGTATGTAGTTACAACTGAAGGTGATTTTAAAATGGGGATTGTTTATTATGAGAAAGTTGCCCGGCTTTAGGTCCTTGTGATCTGAATCTACGCTTTCTAAATCATTTTCAAAGGCGTCTA
>CASPLG010000105.1 GCA_949422855.1 uncultured Eubacteriales bacterium
ACAATGCCAATTCCATAATTTGTGTCGGTATTTATGGGAATAAATCGAAGGCCTTGTGCGATTGTGATCTCATCTTCAACTACTGATTTTTTCATGTGAAAGTTACTCTCACTTACCCAGTAAATCTTCTCTCCATTTGCAGTATAACCGACAAATCCGTCTTCTGCATTTATTTTTACAGTTCTCCCATCATGGCAGAACATCGTTATTCCATCTTTATCTATCTGACAAATCAGCGTATTTGCACCGCCCCAAAGCTCCATGAGACCCGAGCTATTCATGTTGTTACCTAAACGAAGTGTGCCACCTTTTATTAGGTCGCACACTAAATTTATTACATTTATTTTTTGCATATCGAGCGTTCCGTCAATGGTCCAAGCTGAATTAAAAATCCCATTTATACCTGTCTGTGAAAACCCGATGCCACCGCTGTTTATCATGATGATATTTTGTGCCTCTTCCTTTGGCAGCTTATCTAAAACTAAAATTTTATCGCCCTCATACACCACATAGCTGTTTCCGAGTTTATCTCTTATGACGTCTGTGGCTTCAGTCAGCTCCCGACGTAGGTTTGCGGTACTGTCATCGACTTTCTTATCCACGCTCTCTGTGATTTTTTTATCGAATGTCTCTATTAAATTGCCGAGATTGCCTGCCTTAAAGTTACCAAACTCCAGTTTTGTGATTCTTTGCAAGATTACATCAAACTCCAGTGATATTACTTTTGTCACAAGATCCAATTTGCACTTTGGATGCTTTACATAGATGACATCACCAATGTCCGATACGCCTTTTAAATATTCACTAAGCACATAATCTGCCTTCGGCACACAGTTTTCATTTAAATAGTTGTTCGCCCTGACTCTTAAATCATTTATAAGTGCTTCCTTATACTTAGCTTCGTCTACTTTCTGCTCTGCATTTTCGTAATCTTCGGGATTAATGTTACTTTGGTCGAAGCTTACAACCTTTGTATATGGAATATCGTATAAATCTTCCCGATACGTAATCCACGTTTCGGGAAGGAGCAGGCCATCTCTTCCAACCGGCATAATCTTTGTGCAGACATTGCTCCAGTCCTCATCAGCTTTGATGCTTACTATATTTTTGCCATACACTAAATTGAGTCCTCGGTCTTTCCCGATAGTTTGCCTAATTTCAATTTTGCGGTTATCCCTGACTAAATGTCCACCCCAACGCTCCAGCACATCTTTTGTTGCTTCTGCCAGAGATTTTCGGACACAGCGGTAGTTATGAATAATCGGAACGTCGGAAATAGTGGTGAAAGGGGAGGGATTATCGGTAGCTGCATTTAAGTGATCCAGAGCGTCGTTGCAGTTCCGTTCCACAACATAAGAATCTGCGATGATATAATTTTCCGCATCATAAAACAGATGATGGGCTCTCACTTCGACTTTATTGTTCTGGATAGACACGTTTTTCATTCTGAAACATTGTTTTCCCCAAGGCGTCGGCACTCGGATTATGTTTCCACTTTGATAATATTCGAAATTATCGATACTGTCCTTCAAATCGAGATAATATTCTCCGTTGTCTTGCTTGAAAATTAGAGCCTTAAGCGGTTTTAAAATCTTGATTCCATTGCTCACAAATGACGTCTCGTTTGATGCATACACACTAATCATTAAAGCCACCTACTCTCTGGTTCTACTTTTATCTTTGTAAGATTGCCCGTCCAAGTGATAGTGTTTTCGCCCGACTGCAAAACAGGAAACTCACCACCCATATTATGATTTTTAAGATTATAGGTGTTGTCTTTATAGCATTCCTCAAGTCGGGAATTTACTGTAACATAGTCGTCATCAATATTTATTTGAAACTGTGCATGACCATTTACCGAGATTTCAACTGTATCTTTCCCGGTTAAAGTTGTGATTGGCTTTGACTCTTCAAGTCCTGTGTTTATAACTTTAATTTCTTTAATTTCATCGGTAATCTCGGCTTCAACAGGTTCTTCATCCACTAAGTACTTAAATGGCTGAATATGAAATTTTACTACCGTGGTTCTGAAGTTTAGTACTTGTCTCTATTGCTATAAAATATTGATATTTAATTGCTAATGTGTTATAATTAAATTATAAGAAAAAAGGAGGAATAATTGTGAATATTAAACGCTTATATGTTTTAATGAGTTTGGGAATGATTATTTTTTCAGGCATGCATGTAGAAGCATTTAGCTTTAGTATAATTAAAAAGTATTTTTGTAAGCAGCCTCCAAAGACCGTAAGTAAATGGGATTTAGATTATGAACTTATTAAGGACAATGTCGTTAAAGTTATACCAATTCTTCAGGATATTGTAGAAACAAAAGGGAAAAATTTAACTCCAGAACAGCAAAACGATAGATCTTATAAAATACAATTAGCTAAGGGTTGGCTTGAGAATCTTTATGAAGAATACAGTATGAAACACGATAGAAATAGAAATCGTGATAACTATTTTGTTGAAAGTCATAGAGTAAAGGCAGCAATAAGGGATAACAAAATTAATGAACTTACTGACCCTTGGGATTTTTTAGGTTTTATTACCTATTTTTTTAGAGCTGTACATTTTAACGGTGATTCGATAACAACTTATATTGAAGAATGTGCAGACTATTTCCTAATTACTATAAATCGTTTAAATGAAATAATATAACAAATTTAAACTCTCTCGTAAAATTGTCACAAAACCCTCGCACTTTTTGTGATATCCAGCCCGTCATATCCG
>CASPLG010000106.1 GCA_949422855.1 uncultured Eubacteriales bacterium
TTTTGTATTTCCATTGATAAAATCAATTTTTCTTGTCATTGTTAAGTCCTTTCTAGTGAATGAATATTATTCATTCATATACTATTTTTTTTGGCTGCCGATAATGGCAGCCATAGATTTACAACAGTTACCAAATAAAAGGAATTAGTCGCCATGTATGCGCACAATAATTATCAAAATCGCTTCCAAAGCGTAACCGCAAGGCTTTTTCCTCAATATATATTCTTATTCCGTAGCATACAAAGCAAATAAGTAAAACCAATACCGGAGCTATTGCAGAACGAAAACAAAACGCTGTTCCTAACAGGCAAAGGATAGTTCCGACATAAGCCGGGTTGCGGATATAACGGTAAACTCCCATTGTTACCAAGCTCTGTGATGAATTTGTTTTCACTGATAATGTAAAAGAGTGTTTTAACGTCCATACTGCCCATGATCGCAATGTAGTTCCAAGTACCAGCAAAAACAAACCTAAATAAAAAAAGCAATGTGGGATAAGTATTTCTCCTATCATTTCTGTTATATAGTCACGTCTAAAAAATGTACTTATTGAAAAGCTGCTCCAACAAGCAAAAATTACAAGAAGTAAAGTTCCGCAATCCTTATTTGATATTTGAGGTTTTTTTATCCAGCTCTTGAAGTTATATAACCATATAACCATTTCTGCTATCATCATATAGGATACGGCATATATAAAATAATAATACTCTTGCATATTTACAAAACAGGTAGGGTCATTCATAAAATTTCCTTTCTTGAATGAACATCATTCATCTAAATGTTTTTGAAATTCCCCTACTAAACAGCAGGGGATAATTTCAAAGCCTTAAAGCATAAATAAGAAAAGTGCGAATATTTTTCGCTTTTTCTTCTGTGCTGGATTTCGTGTCCAATAAAATCCCAAGTTGTCCGTACACGCAGAATTTAGCAGCGGCTTGAATATTATCAAGTTGTATTTCGCCGTTTTCCTGAGCCTTTTCCAGTAAATAGGTGACTGGTTTTAGGAGCTTTTCGCAGACTTTCAAAGCAAGCTGATCGTGAAATTTTTTGTTCTCTACAACATGAAGCGCATTATAATAGTCTGTCCCCTCCGTTTCTACCATAATAGGCATAATTTCAATAATTTCTTTTAAGGTCAATTTTTCATTGCTTTTTGAAATAGTAAACTTATTTGCTATCTCGTCTGCATACTGTTCTATTGCGCTGTCAAAAAGGGCTTCCTTTGAGGGAAAATAACGATAACATAGCCCTTGCGCTACGCCAATCTCTTTTGCAATATCGGCAATGGACGTTTTTTCATATCCCTTTTCATAAAATAGTCGCATAGCAGTATCTAATATTTCCTGCTTCCGTTCCTCTGGCTCTTTCGTAATACGCATGACACACCTCCTTTCCTTATCATAGCAATGTAAAAAATCAATGAGTGAATACCAGTAAATATTACGGTATTATTTTGTTCCGCAAGCGATACAAGCCGTATTTCCTACACGCTCCCATGTAACATTTGAAAAGTGCCTTGAAAGCAATTTGCAAATTTCACTTTCAGAGTAAATCTTTACGTCCCCCTCTTTACTATACTTCATATAGAAATTCATAATAGCTCGCCCGATTGTGGGTTGCCAACAATCGCACAAAATAAAAGTTCCATTAGGTTTTAACACTCTATCAATTTCTGATAAGACTCTTTCCGGCGCAGGATAATGGTGAAAAGAGTCATTGCAATACACAACATCAAAGAAACAGTCGGAAAAAGGGAGTTGTTCGCTATCACCTAAAATGAGCGTTGCCCTGTTTTCTAATTTCTTCTGTGCAATTTCTAACATCTTTTCAGATAAATCAAGCCCATACAGTATTTTGCTATTATCTTGTTGCAATATGAGCTTCATTATCTCCCCAGTTCCGCACCCTAAATCTAATGCCGTTTGATAAGATATACTTTTCAGCCTATTGATGATAACAGGATATAATGTGCGGGCGTGCTGCCCTTTTATATCGCAGTCATAGGTTGGAGCTTGTTGGTTAAAGGCTATTTTTGATTTTTGCTTTGCGCTATTCATATATACAGCCTCCTTTCAGAGAAAATTATAGCACCGCCTTTCCGAAAAGTCAATGAATGATATTCACTCATTGATATAATGCTATATTTAGGTAAATTCTTTGCTATGTACACTCATTTCAATACAAGAATAGGAGTTGTAAACTCATATAGGGTGATGTCTGAATGAAAAGAGAAGTCGAATTTGTGTACGATTTTAAGGCTTTCGGGCAAGCCATAAAGAAAGCACGCAGAGCAGCGGGATATTCCCGTAAGAAATTGGGGCATGAGCTGAATTTAGCTCCCCGTTACCTTGTTTCCATAGAAAATGAGGGGCAACACCCAAGTCTGCAAGTGCTGTATGAGCTTTGCACCTTTTTTGACATTTCGGTAGATCAGTTCTTTTTCCCGGATAAGGTCGCAAGTAAGTCCACGCAGCGCAGACAGCTTGAAACGCTGCTTGACGGTATAAGCGATACGGGATTGCAGATTATTACCGCAACGGCAAAAGAGATTAAGAAAGTCGAAACAGGGGACGAATAAACGTCCGGCGCACAACTGAATACGGTTTGAGAAGCGTTGTAGTCTTTTGAAGATTGCAGCGTTTTTCTTTTGTAGAAGTTTGGCAAAATGATGTGGTATAAAAAAAGTTGACAGCCCATTCTCAAGGATTTGAGATATAA
>CASPLG010000107.1 GCA_949422855.1 uncultured Eubacteriales bacterium
ACAAACCATATGACAAAATCTTTCCATCAGATTCAATAATAAATTTCCCATTTTTACTGTATCGAATCGCCCCTGGTGTACCTGAATCTGGATATCCTCAAAATCTGTTTTCCTTTCCTGACTACCTTATTACCTGAGGTATAGATACTAATATAATAGTCGTAATAACGATAGTCTCAAAATGCAGTGCCGACACATAGACAGCAGACACCCTTTCTTCGATTGCAGACATTACAGTTTCACTACATCCATTTGTTGCTAATGTGTTTAATTCGCTCTCCAAAAATTTCAATTTTCTTTTATAATCTTTAATCTCACGGTATTTGAATACAATATTGGGACATTGTTTTTCCAAAATCCCAAAAGAATGAGAAGCTCTCTTTGTAGACATAAATATCGCAGCCAACCAGACACCCAGAGAATACACGCCTAATACAAGAATATGAATACTTCCTTCCAACAATATTGTTAATAAGATCATCGACCAATATATGAGAAATGTAATAGCTGAACTTTTCAAATACTTTTGTCCTGTTTTAATTGAAAAACACTTTAATAAGCCCGCTATAAGAAAAATCGCAACGCAAAAACTCACTATGCCGGGAATTTCTATCAATGTAAAACCTTTCATACCATTTTTCATCAGCAAATAAACATTTCGTGATCCCCAAAACAAACCCAGAATAATAAATATATTTTTTATAAATAACATATCCCAAATGCTTTTGTTCATACCATTCCCCTTTTCTTTAATCAGATCAAAATCTTATACATGTTAAAAAATACAGCTCCGGCACTTTGCTTGAATGAAACGGCTCTATGCCGAAGCTGCAAAAAACAAATAAATCTTTATGATATTTCTTAGCGTATCACCCCCAACATCATTAAACTTTCTACAGTGAAAAAAGGAATCAATATATGTGCCACCACTACGGAAGATGCTTGTCTCAACTCCAATGCTTTCACCACTTCCGGAAAATTTGTAGAATTATAGATGCATTCTAATTCCCCCTCATATAATTCCTTTTCAGCATCATTTGTAGAAAAATTTTTTTCTACAGTAAAAGGATAAAATCTTCGCATGATTTCCAGGAAATAATATCCCCGGGCAACTGCAATTATCATACCTTCCCCCATTATCAATCCTGTACAAAGGAATAAGTACTTACCTTTTATACTTCCATTAAATGCAATTGTTACAATGATTACCCCCCAGTACAGTCCAAAACTATACAAAGAGCAACGTAAATACTTTCTTTTGACCCCTTGCAGTATTCTTTGTATAGCTCTTATAAACTTCCAAAGTATGGGTATAAAAATCATCGCACAAACAGCAAGATAAATAACGGTTCCAATATTTTGCTCCTGAAATATAATAAGTAACGCTGAAAAAAAGAAAGCATCCGAGATGAACATCGCTAAAATCATTATTGGTAAAATCTCGAAATTTTTTTATTTTCTTCATATGAATTATTGTGTTTTTCCACTTTATCAGCTTCCTTTAAATATATCAAAATAATTTTTTATCGCATCTACAGTCGCCCGGTCAGGGTAACACCCCATACCAGCATCGAACCATAATATTGGTTTTCAAATATGTCATCAAAAACGATCTCCTCGTTTATTTGATTGTCTAAAATGTTCACACCATCTTCTAATATCAGTTCAATCAATAATGTTCTGTATAATCATAAATTCAATTTTGCATATATCTAAATTTATGGATCAATTTTTGAGAAGTAGACACCCCCGAAATACGGATTACCAGTCAACGGTTCAAAAATTGCCCAGTATGTATAAATGTCTGCCTTATCCTTTCTAAAGCTCATCAACAGCGTATCATCTTTGAGATGCAAATGATTGTCTTCTAATTCTTTATCAAAAACCAGACTGATCCATTCATCATTTCCATACACTTTTGCGCGTATATTCGCATATAATGTCTGCCCACAGGCATATAAATCTGCATAATACTCCCCATCCTCCTCATATATAGTCAGTTTATAGTCTACCATCATATATGGTCCATCCGGTACTTGAAAATCGTCATAAAACGCATAGTTCCCTACCCAGCCTTTCAACAAGTCTGTCTCTTCCTGCTTCGAACTACAGCCAGCCAGCAGGCAGAGAATGAAAACAGATACAATAAAATAAACTGTGCCCTTTTTATACTGATGGTATTTTTCCAAACTGCTCTCTCCTTTCAATAATGTGGTCTAACTGTCGGACTCAACGTAACCATATACATCACCTGTACCAATTTTTAAGATTCCAATAATTTTTTTAACTGTTCTTTCAGGTCTTCTGAAAATTTTTCTAAATCTTTTAAACTGATATTAAACTGATATCCAATCGAATATCCCGGCTGCTGAATTGGTAAACATGCAGCATTTACCCATACTTCCATTTCAATGATTAAATCTTCATAATAATCATCCACATTTTGGAAAACAATTTCAAATTCATTTTCCGAACCACAATATTCAATTCTTTTATATTCTGTAGTAATATTCCTTTCATTAAGAGCCATATCTATTTTATTCAAAAAACATTTTAAACCTTCCAGGCTAAATGACATTTCATCCAATTCGTACTCATTTT
>CASPLG010000108.1 GCA_949422855.1 uncultured Eubacteriales bacterium
CGGGCGAAAACAGTAATTTCAGGAAAATAGACAAAATTTTGCAGGACCATGATAACTCAATTCAGAGAATAGTTCTATACAGCAATGATAATGGGACGAAAGAAGACTTCACACTAAGTCAACCATACACTGATTTTACAAGGATAGGTGTATATGCTAAAAGTCAGCATGACATTGATTCTGTTTATAACGAAATATATACATCAACGACGAATAAGATGACGCTGGCGTGTACTACCTTCCAAGATGGGGATCATTATAATATGGTGGTTTGGAGATTAGCCCACATATTTTTTGAGGGAAATGAAGTTAAGTTTGATATAAATGGTGCAGCGTCGTTTCCAAACGGTGATAATAAATACACTGGTGGTCCAAATACCTCCCAACCGGATGGCTCAAATGATGGCATAAAAATAGTGCGTGTCGTAGGGTACAGATAATGAAAAAACTTCCGTTGAAGTTTTCGACGTTATATATCTGAAATGCTAAGGAGGCGATAATATTGTCAAAGGGTACAGTGGGGAGTTTTTTCGGTACGGCTAAAGCCGGAATTAACTTAATTCCGATTTTCAGAGAAAATGAGATAAAGAATCATCCCAATTCATTTCTAAAAACATCTGCACTAATCATCAAAAAGATAGCGATATCAGCACCGCAGGACACAGTGTTCATTATAAACGGGGCTGATTTTTCTATGCCGTCAAATACGTTTGAATTGGCGTATGACATGGTTAACATAAAAGAGCTTATTTTCGAGAAAGACACTGAGGTTACAATAACGTATATTTATTAAGGGGGTGGACAAATGTTTGAAGATTGTGATATTTATGGTGAAACTACAGGAGGTGAAGCTGAAAGCTCTTGGGGCAGTATCACGGGCGACATTTCGAATCAGAAGGATATTATTCAAAACCTGGATCAAAAAGTGGACAAAGTCGATGGCAAAGGTCTGTCGACGGAGGATTTTACAAAGGAAGAGAAAGAAAAGCTTGACGAGGCAGCGACTAAAAAATACGTAGATGACAAGCTAGCAGAATCAGGCAGCGGAGGGGCAGTTAAAGTAGTACAAGAGACAGGCACAAGCACAACAAGCGTGATGAGCCAAAATGCCGTTACTAATTATATCCCAACAAAAACAAGTCAATTGGAAAATGACAGCAATTTCGTTTCAAATAATGCAACAAATGAAGAAAGTATGGCGTTAGGAAGCGGTTCAAGTGTACCGGCAACCAGGGTCGGCGCTGACGGAGCTATATCAACATCACAATCAGTCGCAATAGGATATAATTCCAAAGTCCTGAAGCCTGATGATGAAACGGTTTTAGGTTGGGGTGCAACAGTGATAGGCTTTGAAGCAACTGCTGCGAACGATTATGGTAATGTGGGAATCGGTAGTTATTCAAATTCTGATGGTAAAGGTAGTATAGCAATAGGGCATCAAGCTGCTGTGACAGGAATAAATGATATCCATGCAATTGAGGGTAATATTGCAATAGGTTTTTCATCGAAGGTATCAAATTTAAATAGCGTTGCGCTAGGAGGGGCTACTGAAGCAATGGGGGATCATAGCGTCGCACTAGGAGGCAATTCTGTTGCTGATGAAGAAAATACTGTATCTGTGGGTAATGGTTCTCATCGTCGAAATCCCGAGACTCGAAGAATAGTAAATGTAACAGACCCCCAAAATTCCCAAGACGCAGCGACTAAAAACTATGTAGACACACGAATTAACCCCACTATTTTGTATAGTAATGATAGTGGGACAACGGAAACCATTACGTTAAGTCAACCGTATACCGATTTCTCAAGGATAGGTGTATATGCTTTGGGGCAGTATGATGTAGCCATGGATTCTACATATGGCGAGATATATACCTCTCTGGAGTACATGACGCTAGCTTGTGTCAGTGGCGAAAAGGACGCTGACGGAGCATATAACTGTACTGTTTGGCGAACCGCAAAAATAAAATTCTCGGAAAACACTATTACTTTTGTAACAAACTGTGCAAGCTCATTTGTTAAGGGGGATGTTGGATATAAAATAGGTACAGATGATGGTTTAAAAATAACACGTGTTGTCGGATATAAATGATGGAGAAATATAAAGATTTTGCCTAACCGGCAGAGTTAGGTATATATGAAAGATATCAAAAAAATAAGGAGGACATAAAGATGTTTAAAGGATTAGACGTATCAAAATGGAATGGGACAGTGGATTGGAAAAAGGTGAAAAGTTCAGGGATAGACTTTGCAATGATTCGAGATGGATTCGGCAAAAAATCACCTGCCCAGGTTGACAAAAGATTCAAGGAGAATATTGAAGGAGCAAAAAACGCAGGGGTAAACGTTGGGGTATATCATTATTCCTATGCAGATTCGGCTCAAGATGGAATAGCTGAGGCTCAGTTTTGTCTGGAAAATGTCCGGGGTTATCAATTAGAATATCCTGTGGTAATTGATGTAGAAGATAAAGAAATGCTAAAACTCAGTGCCCGTCAAAGAACGGATGCTTGTATGGCTTTTTGCAGCGAAATCGAGAAAAACGGCTATTATGCAATGGTCTATACGAATAAAAGCTGGCTTGAGAATT
>CASPLG010000109.1 GCA_949422855.1 uncultured Eubacteriales bacterium
GAGCTTTATGATAATTTTGGCTGTTGTCATCACATTGTAAATTTTGATGTGGCGGAGAAAAAATACTATTGGGCAACAGGATAGAAAATGAATCACGATCTTTGATTTTTCAAAGATCATGGTTCATTTTTTTATAGCTTCATCTGAGAAATGGGCTCAAGCCAAAATAGCTCACATCTGATTTAAGTCTGAGCTGTTTTGTCTTTGAGCGCTAAATAGATCACGCCTAAACTTGCACTCATCGCTAAAATAAAATTCAATAAAACTACGACTTTGACTGAAAGATATGTCAAAAGTAAGCTCGACAGCAACAACGACACTAACGAGGATAAGCGTCCGCAGCTCGAACGTAATGAAGTCAGCGATGAGATATGCGTTTTAGAAACTGTTTTGGAAAATAACACATTACTGAAGTATTCAAAAAAGGTAAAGATAAAGACTAAGACTAAATAGCTGAGTAAAAAGCTCATTTTGTCTGTAATTACTAAAAGTACACTACTAGTCAATAGACCTATTAAAGATAGCCCATACCACCGCTTGATCGCAGACGTTTCAAGTTTTACCGGCAAGCTATAAGCTCCAAGACTTATCAACTGAAAGATAACATAGTAAATATAAAACTGCTCTTTATTAAAGCCTTGCTTCAAAAATAACGCTTGCCAGAGTTGGTAGTGAGCCTGAAAGAAAAATTGCCCCGCGATAGTTAAAGCGATCATCAACCGTAATTGACGTGAATGTTTAAGTTCGCTAAAGCCGGTCACTACTTGTTTGCTCAAGCTCTGTTTCAAGTTTTGCTTAGAACTATCAGTGACCTCTTCAATATAACCATATCTGACCGCCAAAAACGCTACTAATGTTAAGAGTACACTCACCAAATAAAACTTTATCCTTAACCTATAATACAGCCATGAACCAAGTACCCCTCCAAACAGTGCTCCAATAAGATCCAAGCGATTAGTATTGCTGATAAATTTGGCAACTAAGCAATTTTGAGCTTGGTGCTTGAGTTCATTTATCAGCTGTGCATCCAATGTTCCACTTTCTAACGCCATTGCTAACCCATAGCATGCCCAAGCAAGTAATATTGTCTGAAAGCTTTCGCCTAACCAAACTAGCAAAAACATCCCGCTCAAAAAGACTTTTGCCCATAAAAAGAGGACTTTTTTAGAATATAGATCAGCTAATAGACCACTAGGATATTCACTAACTAAAATGACCAGACTATAGGTCGCTTGAACTAACATGATCTGCGTCAATGACAAGCCTTTAGCAAACAAGAGCACGGTCAAGACGGCATGCGGCAAAGAAGCCGCTAACGTGGTCAAAGTGGTTGCTAGATAAAATATTTTGATATTTTTATGCAGTTGCTTCATTTATTTTCCTCGCTACAAAAGCTACAGTCTTTATCTTTGGGAACCTCTAATGTATAATTTTTAAACGTCACATTGTCAATACCAAATCGTTTATTTAGCGATTTGACTTTATCTAATTTTTCAGCTTCAAACTGAATAATATCAGACATTGCTAAACTAGACGCTAAGGCATTATTTGTAAAACTAGATGGAGCTTCATATTTATTATTAATATTCAACAACTCATTTTGCATTGAATCTTTTTCATGTTTTTCAAGAGATAAAGTATTATTGCAATATGGACAACTTGAAATCCGTGGAACATAAAATGGTCCAATTACAGAAATATCATTTAAGTAACCAACATTTAAAAAGGGAATTTTATTTTTTACACAATACTTTGTAGTTTCTTCTAAAGCAGTAATACTATCCCCTGAAAGTATTACTAAATATCGCTTATTATCTGTTAATTTAATTGATTTTTCTAGTAGATCCTCGGTAACGTATCTATCATAGGACGTAACATCTAATAAAGGATTGCGTAATTGAATCTGCTTTTGAATATCCTATATCTTTAGTTGTGAACAATAATTGCCGATTTAAATTACTATTTTCGATCTTATCCCCATCAATAAGTATCATTTTTTCAGGAGTAAAGGTTGCCAAAGAGTAACTCAAAAAGTTTCCTATCCCACCGCAACCAATGATAATCACTATAGTATTTTTTAAATTATTTAACACTAACTTTGCATCTACATCTATTGATAATAAATATAAATAGTTTTTAAAATCAAGAGTATCCTTTTTCGGCTTTACCAACGAGCTTTCTAAAATTAAATTACCGTCTAATAATTTTTGAAAAGTATTTTTTTTAATGTTATGTTTTAATTCAAACTTTTTAATTTCGGTTTCGGTACGTTCAATTTCCATATAGTTTAAAAGATGGAGTGCATCTTTAAATTCTTCTAAACTCAATGTAAATTGCTTTGTACCAACACCTAAAATTCCACATTTTTCGTTAAAACCACCCGTTGCTAATAAACTTGTCTTATACATAATTATCTCCTATCGTAATTTATAGTATTTATAAACTTCCATATATTGATGAAAACCATAATACCTCAAGTATTATGGTTTTCATCAATATATGGAGCTAGTTTTTGATCATAAGTGACATAGATATCACCTGTTATGAAGTGACTTTTGTCAATAGTAAATTTACTCATAAAAACATTCC
>CASPLG010000110.1 GCA_949422855.1 uncultured Eubacteriales bacterium
CATGCGATAGGGAAAATTTTTGATGATATTTATAGTAAAACCGGAGAAAGTTTTATCTTTATATTTGATGAATGGGACTACATTTTCAATAACAATTTATTCAAACCTGAAGAAAGAGAAGAATTTTTAGAGTTTTTGAAAAAGCTCTTGAAAGATAAACCATACGTAGAGCTTGCGTACATGACCGGAGTTCTCCCTATCGCCAAATATTCCTCAGGTTCGGCTCTTAATATGTTTGATGAATACACCTTTCTAAATGATGAAGATTTTGATAAATATTTTGGATTTACAGATGAAGAAGTAGAAAAACTATGTAGCAAACAACATAAAGTTTCTATGGAAGATCTTAAAGAATGGTATAATGGATATAAAACACAGGGTGGGTATGAGATATACAATCCAAGATCTGTGTCATTCGCACTTAGAAAAGGAAGATGCCAGAGCTACTGGACAAACACAGGACCTATGGATGAAATTTTGTACTATATAAATCAGGATATAGATTCTGTTAAAAATGATATTATTCAGATGACATCAGGAATCCCACTTGAAATAAAGTTAAAAGGCTATGGAGCAGAACAAATAGAACTTAATAATCGAAATCAAATTCTTTCTGCTATGACGATTTACGGATTTCTAAGCTATCACGACGAAACGCTAACCATTCCTAACAAAGAGCTACGTATAAAGTTTGATGAAGCATTGGAAGATAAATCAATGGGTGCAGTATCGGAACTTGTTATGAAATCGAATGAAATGCTAAAAGCCACACTCCGCAAGGACACAGAGACAATGGAAAAGCTGATTCGAGAAGCCCACGATATCAACATTCCGGTCATAAAGTACAACGACGAAAATTCGCTTGCTTGCATAATTACACTGGTGTACTTGAGTGCCAGAACAAAATATAAAATCGTGCGTGAAATGCCAGCAGGGATTGGTTTTGCAGATTTTATTTTCTATCCGAACGATAAAAGTAAGCCTGCATTCATCATTGAACTAAAAAAAGACTCCACTCCTGATGAAGCTTTAAAGCAAATTAAGGAAAAACGCTATCCTTTAGCACTCAAAGATTACACCGGCACGAAACTTGCAGTCGGCATTACTTATGATAGTAGACTTAAGCAGCACCATGTTAAGATCGAGAAAGTTAAGTAACTCATAGACAACTTGATAAACTAACACGAAACACGTTTCCCGTGTGAGTTCATCAAAATCTAAAGCTGTTTCCAGTCGTATAGTTTTGTAGGACAAAATTCGTAAAAAAGGATATAACCGCAGCTATACGGTGATGTGTCAATATATTCGGCGTCAAGGAATAGAAGCTGCTGACAAGAAAAGATACCGCAAAAACAAACCATATAAAAGAGCGGACTATCCGGGGCAGAAGGTGCAGATAGATGTCAAATATGTGTCGTCATATTGTACTGACATCTATCATTGATTTTTATACAATAAGAGAAAGAAAAATTTATTTTAGGTACTTGTTTTCCTAAGGCTGATATGATATAATAGTTTCATTCTAGAAAAGGAGTAAAAAATATGCGGCAAGGTATTCTTAAATAAAACTATAATCAAATAGTGGGAACAAGATAGTTCCTTTCGTAGGGAGCTTAATTTTTGTACCCAATTTAAGAATACTTTTGCCTTATCAATTTTGACATATCCAAAAAACAGCAATTACAAATAGATGTATGCTGTATGTGTATGTCCGCAAATTATAATCCCCAATGGTAAAAGTATTTTACCACTGGGGATTTTTATGCCCTTTGGGAGCCGTAAAAGGAGGACAATCACATGAAAATAATCAATATTGGCATTCTTGCCCATGTAGACGCAGGAAAAACAACATTAACGGAAAGCCTGCTATACACAAGCGGAGCGATTGAGGAACAAGGAAGCGTGGATAAAGGGACTACAAGAACAGACACTATGATTTTAGAACAGCAACGGGGAATTACTATTCAGACTGCGGTTACTTCTTTTTGCTGGAATAATTATAAAATCAATATCGTGGACACTCCCGGTCATATGGATTTTTTAACCGAAGTATACCGCTCTTTGTCTGTTCTTGACGGGGCTGTTTTAGTAATTTCGGCAAAAGACGGTGTGCAGGCACAAACTCGTACATTATTTCATGCACTTCAGAAAATGAACATTCCGACAATTATCTTTATAAATAAGATAGACCAAAACGGAATCGACCTGCAGCGTGTTTACCAAAACATCAAAGATAAACTTACCGGCGATATGATTGTAATGCAGGAGGTTGCTTTGTCACCAAAGATAACCATAACCGATATTTCTGATTTGGATAAATGGGATATTATTATTTCCGGAAACGATGAACTATTAGAAAGATATGTTGCAGAGGACTTTTTGGATATACAGGAATTACAATATGAAAAGTGCAAAAGAACCAAATACTGTTCTTTGTTTCCTGTTTATCATGGAAGCGCAAAAAACAATTTAGGAACAGAAAAACTAATTGAAGCGATTACAGAAACTTTCATTACAGAAACAGACGATATTCAGTCTGAAT
>CASPLG010000111.1 GCA_949422855.1 uncultured Eubacteriales bacterium
AAGACCCCGGAGGGGTAAAAATCAAACCCCCATTTGAAATGGGGGTCCTGACTTGATTTTTCAAGGGATGCTTTTTGTTTCTGACAGATATATTGTTCCCGAATATTATGATTGGCTTTTTTCTGCCATTTCTCATGGCTTGGAAAAAAATCCAGTGTTGTTGGATAAAATATTAGAATTGATTATACATGAAGTTCATAGTATTTTGCGTGATGCAAATAAGAAAAACGAGTTGTATTATGTTTATATGGAGCGGACAATAAGCCTGGGCATAAATTATTTACCGGAACATTTATCTCAAAAACTATTAGAAGATAACGAGATACAGTCCATGTTTGAAAAATATTTTGTGAATACAGTGCGAATTGGTGAAAACTGTTATATTCCATCTGAAATTTTTGAATGCTGGATGAATGAAATATTAATGAAGGAAGAAAATGTTGAGGTAAAAAGAGAATTTCAGGGGAGGGAATTCCTTGTTTCATGGAGATATGAGTTACCATTGTGGCCTTTATTAAAGGTATGCTGGCGTGAAAAAGGCGATGAATTGTCTTATCAACTATTTTATGAACCTGGGGAACGTCTGTATCACAGTAATGTACCAATAAGGATAAAAGAATCGAGGAAGGCATATGAGTTTCTTGATCGTGACCTTAATTTGGATTTGATAGAAGAAATCAGCGGAGAGGATTATAGAAAATTAGCAGATTTTATAAGTATAAGCGTTCAAACAGACGTTTCTTATATTAGCCAGCAAATTAAGATGATTATAGAAAATAGGTTTTTGGTTGATAAAGGGGCAGGACGATATATTCTGCCGGGGAATGTATCCTATTTTAAACGTTTTTATGATTATGAGAAAGATTTGATATGTGATGATAAGGACGTCTGGTGTGCTATACCATTAGAAATGAAAGATAAATGTAATTGTGGAATGTCTCTTAACCCTGTTAGAAGGTTACATTATCTTGAATATTTGATGCAGAGCGAAATAAATCGAGATATTGATGAATTTTGTTGTATGTTTGAGTTCTTGGAAGGTGGTAACTGTTGTACTTATGGGAAAGTATATTTTGACATATTGAAAATTATATATGCAGCTATGCAAGAAATAGAATTTTATTTTGCAGAACCAATGCAGAATCAAATTATCTGGACATATATCTGGACGGATAAAATTTATGAAGAACTTATTTTACAGCTCCAGATGGGGACATTTACTTTGGATAAATATTATAATGCGTTAAGCAAGTATGTGGATCAATTAGAGCAGGGTTTGGAGAGGAACAAAGATGTTGGTAGTTTAGATATTATTCATCCTGATAAAATTGATGTTATGCGAATTGGCTTGCTTGGTTCGGTGGAGTTGTGTTTGAAATATTGGGGGAAAAATAAAGATGAAGAAATAAAAGGCATGGCAAAAGCTATACAGGATGGTTTGCAATTTTGGTTGAAATCGGAAGATGCATTAATAAAATTCGTAGTTTCGCAGGAAGGAGCAGAAAATGAATGGAGAACTTTTTTTGCCAAAGATTATCGAAAGGAATTAAATGATCTTCAAAAATTGGTATTTGGTAAAGGGGAGGATTGTATAGGAATAGAAAATGATTTTTTAGAAATAAAAAATATATTAACCAAAAAAGATATCGATGTAACGGATAAATCAATCATTTATTTGGGATGCTTGAATATGCCTGATGATAAAATTGGTAAAGCATTAGAAGAAATACTGGAGAAATTTTATCTCAATATGGATATTATGGACACAAGCGAAGACTATGCAATGGCTGAAGTTATTCTTTCAAAATTGCCAGAGGATTATGGTCAGCAGTTTCGGAGAGAATGCATGGCAAAATTGATAGATAGGATGTTACAAAATACAAGTGACTGGAAAGAAATTTTTGAAAGTATAATGTATTTGTTTGGTGATAATCTTGATTTACATGTTGAGTTTTGGGAAAAGGTTGCAGATGGCATAAATAGTATGATCAGCATGGAATTAGTAGAATGGCTTAGCAGGCTTCAATTATTATTGCCATTAGAATTGGGACAACGGCTTTATCACGCTAAAGTGCGTTTGATTAATAAGAAATTTGAAATTAATACCATGTAATATTGAAATATTTTGGGGAAGAACCTTACCCCCCAATTCCCCCAAATGGAGAATGGCTATCCCCCAAATTTGAAAAATAAGAAATTGGAAATTTTAGAAAGCAAAATGAATTTTCCCCCAAAATAAAATTTGGGGGATACGGTTGAAAAGCCACTGGCTTAGAGCAGTCAAAAATCATTGCAAAGCCAGTAAAATATATAGTTCCGAGGATATGCGACTGGGCCCCCAAAAAGGAAAGTTCGCAAAACAGATGGGGGCTGTGTAAGACAGTCAGTTTGGATCTAATAGTAAAGATTGAAGGACTTCAGAGAAATCTGGGGCTCTTTTCTTTTATGGAACTGAAATTTGGATTGCAGTATAAGAATATGTTTGTGCAAAGTAGT
>CASPLG010000112.1 GCA_949422855.1 uncultured Eubacteriales bacterium
TTCCCAAAAACAACACTTTAATGGAAATGGCAAAGATACTGAATGTCAATTATATTCATTTTATTGGCGTCACTCCCGGTTGTGCCGAAGATATTATGCTTACATTCCTTTGGCTTGATGAAGATGACCGTAGCACGATCCATTTATTTCAGCTTGTCCGCAATCCCGGCAAATGCAACGCTTCTGATGATAAGTCGGTGCGTTACTATGATAATGATGATTGGCCTGCTCATGCCCCGGTGGGTATGTGGCTAGAGTATGGATTAGTCAATGATTTCATGCGTGAATGGTGTCTGCGGAAAGAGCAGTTAAAAAGCGGAGAGATTTCAGAGGACGAGTATTTTGAATGGAAAATCAACTGGCCTGCTACGAGTAGCAGTGTTGATGAAAAAGGAAATGACAAATGTAATAATAGTTATAAGTGGAAATCGTAAATTTAATTATAGAAGGGAATTTATATATGAACAAATTTGCCATTGAAAAAATAACAATCCAAGGTATTGGTGGAATAACCAATTTAGAATTACCTTTTAAAAATGGATTAAATTTAATTTGTGGAACAAATGGCATAGGAAAAACCACTATTTTGGAGTGTATCTCACATGCATTTATTCGCAATACTACCTATAAACTCAAAAAAAATGTGAATGTTCAAAAAGGAACTTGTTTATTGACCTTCCAAGATAATGGTGAAAAAAAGAATACTACCTATACACTAACTCATTTCAACCCTACTGGAGAATCCGATTTTATAAACAAGATGGCTGAGTATAGCCAAAATATACTTTTTTTTAATTCCCAACGCTCTTTTGAATATCAAAATCTTGCAACTATCTCAAGAGATCCAGATAAAAGCCTTTCACAAACTGCGTCTGAGGCATATACTGGTATTTCTGCTAATGATATCAAAAATTGGTTTATTCAAAGATATATGTGGTCTGCACATAAAGATGCTTTAAAACCAGAACAGCTTTATAATTTAAATATTGGCAAGAATTGTTTCAATGTGTTAGATTCTGCTGTTTGTTTTTCAAAAGTCATACCAGATACAAATGACATAATGGTCTGCACTCAACAGGGAGAGGTTTATTTTGAGTATTTATCTTCTGGTTATAAATCTTGTATGTATATATTATTAGGAATTATAAAAGAAATAGAATTCCGTTTTAAAAACCCTTATATAAAAGTGCAGGACTTCACAGGCATTATACTTATTGATGAAATAGATGTACATCTTCATCCTCAATGGCAAGAAAACCTTATAAAAGCATTAAAAAATTTATTGCCGAAAGCCCAAATAATTGCCACAACTCATAGTTCAAGCATGATACAATGTGCTATGGCAACTGAAATAATTCCTTTACAATTTGATGATAACCATAATATTATTGTCAAAGAATTAACTACAAGCAAATATGGATATCAAGGTTGGTCGATAGAAGAAATACTAACTGAAGTTATGGGAATGAAATCCATTCATTCTGAATTATTTTCATCAATGCTAACAAAATTTGATAAAGCTATTGATAACGGAGACATAGGCACTGCAAAATCTTGCTACGCAGAACTCGACATAATGCTTCATCCATCTAACCCTTTACGAAAAATGCTTGAAATTGAAATGATAGGAGTTGATTCCAATGATTAAAATCCAACGAGTCTCTGCTCCCAGTGAACTTAATGATGAGACAGTCTCAACTTTAACTACTCTTTATAAAAGTACAGGTGAAAATGTTTGGAATAAACCATATATAAAAAAGGAACTCTTAAAAATGTCTCATAATAAGTGTTGCTATTGCGAACTTAAGTTGGGCGAAGAGGGAAAGTATATGCAAGTAGAGCATTACCACTGCAAAAGTTTATATCCCGATGAAGTCGTTCTTTGGGATAATTTACTTCCTTCTTGCAATCGTTGCAATACCAACAAAAGTTCACACGATACAAAAAAAGAGCCAATTATAAATCCATGTTGTAATAATCCATCAGATTATTTATATATGGAAAACTACCGCTTAAAAAGCAAAGATAATAATCTCATTGGTTGTACTACTATTGATGTTCTGTATCTCAATGAATCGGATAGTTTGGTATTGCCTCGTTTTAATATAGGCAACAAAATACAAGAAAAACTACTGTTTCTTGAAGATTTACTCACAGACTACATTGATGGTAATAATAGCACACGTAGACGCAACAGAATAATCAATGGCCTAAAAGACCTTCTATCACTTGCCGATCCGACAAAAGAATACAGCGCTACAGCCGCTACAGTTATAATAACAGACAGTACATATCAGCTAATGCAAAAACAATTAGCACGCTTATCTCTATGGACAGATGATTTACAATATCTGCATGATAATGCAGTTAAAAAGTAAACGGTAGATAGTGCGTACCTCGACTATGGCGGCAAAATGTGTGACAATAGA
>CASPLG010000113.1 GCA_949422855.1 uncultured Eubacteriales bacterium
AATATTCCGTTGTAAAACTGCCATTTTATCAGGTACCCTTCGTATTCTTTTGGCAATGGATCTATAAGCAAGTTATACATAAATTACCTTCTCTTTATCTCTCTTTTGTTACTTCTTCTTTCGTATTTATCTTTTTGCTTTCTAATTGATTCGGTCTTGTTTTCTACCCCTTTTAGGACAAATGGCTCTAACTGATAAACAAAATCTGCTATTAAATCTATGGTGGGCTCGCATACACCGAAAATTTTGTGTGTCGCTCCGTCTCCAAAGAGGTCGTCCATCATCCCTGACAGCCTTTTTGTATAATCAGAAATCTTCTCATATGCAGTTTCCTCATCTTCGTCCTCCCTAAATGGGTGTTTTTTGCCAAAATTCGCAAATTCCTTAAATTTGTCGAGAAACCTGTGGTCGTCTAAATTAAGAGTAATTGTGTCACCGTCATCGTTTACGCAAATAACTAACCTGTTGCTTTTGACCCGTAAATTTAATTGTTCCATTTTGCTCCTCCAATAAAATCATCAAAATTAAAGGACTACAAAATGCAGTCCTTTTTATTTATTTTTTAGAAATTTAGTTAACTTTTTGGTGTATCTGATGGGTTTTTAGCCGGATCTTCCGGGGCTGTCGGAGAACTCGGAGTTTTATCAGCTGCCTTTGTTGTAAACGTTATTTCTGTGCTATCATCACTTTTCACATCGTTCAATGCCTGATTTGCCTTCAATTTATAGCTTTTGCCGGCTTCCAGAGCGTCTTTTTGTGAGATATCCACATTCCACGCACCACTAGCTAAAACATTACTACTGAAAGTTTTTGAGGTGTCGCCGCCGTCCGGAGTTATTGTCACAGTTACTTTTGCACCGCTGATTCCGGTACCGGTAATTGTCGGTGAAACCGAAATGTCTTTATCTTTATCTTTTGGGTATGTGATTTTAGGTGGATCAGGCTTCTTCAGCACTTTAAACTCCACTGTATCGCTTGAAATTGAAGAATTACCTTTGTCATCTTTCAGGGTAGCTGCAGCTTTAATTTTCACTGATTCTTTTATGTTATCCAGTGGCAGTGACGTCTCCCATGTCCCATCATCTTCAACGGTTGTGCCGGGCAAAGTTTGGGCGGTTGAATTTTTATCAGTCGTGTAACTAACCGTCACTGTTGCTTTCGGCTGACCCGTACCGGATATTTCTACTTTATTATCCGTTGTATCATCTTCTTTTGCCACAAATCCGTCTTTCGGGGTTAGGATTACAGGCTGGGGAAGTTCTGCCTTTGTCCATGTGAATTTTACGTCTCCGGTATCCAATTTTTCGACTGTCACATAGCCAATTTCGGGGTCTGAAATACCACTGATGTGAAGTGCACTTGTCATGCTGTCCGTTGACGCACCGCCTATCGAGCTCGGCTCAACGGCAGCTTTCCTCCTCACACCGATATACTGGTTGTCATTCCCAAACATTGGCTCGCAGAGGTTGAATCTAATGTAATCGCATGATGCAGCTAACCCTGTGGGAGGATTTCTGAAAATTCTGTTTGCCCACTTTTGCATCCTGCTGTCCTGGATGTACTTCAGCGATAAATCAAATCCGACCGTAAACCCCTTAATATTTCTGGTTTTTGTTTGCGCACAGATGTACTGAATATCCTCTGTATCAGCCTCAAAATTCTCTGTTAATTCTTCAACTCCGGGGCAGCACAGCGCAAAATCCGGTGAGTCATAACTGTATGGCGTGCTGATATTTATTAAATGCCTTAATACTCTACGTGCTTCTGCTGGTATTCCCATGATAAATTCCTCCTGTTTTTTTAAAAATTTTATCAAAATATACTAAAAATCGCTTTGAACATAATACTCTACTGCATACCTTGCTTCATTAATTTCAATATTCGGGGCAAGTCGTTCAACCAATTTTGCCCCGCTTGTCCTGTAAATTGACGTTATATTGCGTTTATCCGACATTTTCGGGAAATCCTCCATACTGTATAAATTGCCTTCTTTGCTGACAATCGTCCTGCCCTCTAACCATTCTCCGATTTTGGACAGAATAGCTTGGCTGTCTATTCTTTGTTCATCGGATGTGCTCATGGTTTGTAAAAATAATTTGAACGGATATTTTGCCGTATAACTTCCGCAAATATAGGTTTCTAGCCGTATTGGGCTTGAAATTGTCGACATACACATGCAAAAATCCTGAAATCGCACAGGCACAATTTTTTATATTTCGGACTAGTTCCGGCGGATAATTATTGATAGTTTCGTCATTCACACGTGATAATGTGCTTGCAGTTATCTGCATACATGCCATGGCCGCATATTTAGAAAACTCATTCTCCGTCAAATCCGCACCTTTAAATGTATTTTTGTAATAGTCATAATCTACAAACATTTTTATCACGTTCC
>CASPLG010000114.1 GCA_949422855.1 uncultured Eubacteriales bacterium
TTAATCCAATTAGGTACAGAGGCTACTATTATGACAGCGAAACTGGGCTTTACTACCTCAATGCTAGATATTATGACCCTGAGACAAGTCGCTTCCTCAATGCTGATGCAATACTAAAAGGAGGACATAATTTATTCAGATACTGTTACAATAATCCAATTAATTGGGGAGATTGGACAGGATATGATCCGCATGGACCTGGCTATAAATTTAGAACATTAAATGTATGGACTGTTTTTTGGGATGCTGCAGAATATGTTCAAACTAAAACATTATCTGATCCAGATGACGTTGAATACGGGTTCGTTGTTTATGAGGATTTCGATGCAGAGGGTTATTTCTGCTCTTATGATGTTGAGCGTGGTCTCCCTGGTTCAGGTAATGTGAGTTTTACACGGCTAATAGATACTTATTTAAGCACAGACGGTGGTAAAAAGTGCAGATGCCCAGATAGGTTATTTGGACACACTCATGGGAAAGATCCTCGCAATGGCATTCATCATTATAATGTATACTCAGGGGACGATATAAAACACGCAAATCTTAATGGGATTCAAATGGCATTGATTCCACCAAATGGAATTGTACAAATGTTTGACGCAAGATTTGGTCCTAAAGAAATAACAGATGCTTATAAAATGAGCCCACCTAGTGGTGTTAATATACCTCGAGATGAGTATTATACTGGTATTATGGGACCTTTAAGGCGTTGGCTAGCTAGGGCCGAATATCTGTAAGATTATAAAATCTAAGAAAGAAAGTGAGTTTTGAAGATGATTGAAGAAATATTATCTTGTTTATTAGGAATGTGTATGAATGTGTCTTGGTGGGTGTCCGGCTGGCTTCCAACATCTGTTCCAGTTGAAACAGCTGAGCAAGCCTTAGCAATAGGCGAGCGTGTGGCACATGAAGAATTTCCAAATATTGATTATAGTAAATATGAAGTTCAGGTGGAGTATCGTTGTTACCGCAATGGGCGTAAAGTGTGGGATGTAGCGTATATGGAGATAGATAAAGATCCACGTATTTTTGGAGGTAATGGTCCGGAAATAGAAATACGCCAAACAGATGGAAAAATATTAAACGCTGTTTTGCAAAGATAAAGCTATGGTGGACTTTAATAGAATATTCAGATTTTTATCGTAGATAAAAGAAAAATGAGCGCTAGGACGAAAGTCCAGCGCTTAAATTTATATTTAAGAAAGAGGTAATAATTTATGGGAGAAGCAGTAATTTCAAGAACTTTAGAAAATAGTGATGTAGAAGTAGTACAAGAAACTGGTACTTCTACGAGTGATTTAATGAGCCAAAAATCGGTAACAGATGAATTGAATAAAAAGGTAGATAAGGTAGAAGGCGAAGAACTGTCAACAAAGGACTTCACAGCGGAAGATAAAGAGAAGCTTGATAGTTCTGTGTCTCGAACACGGATGATAAACTCAGAACAATTGACAGATGATATTGTTTTAACGCCTGACGGTACTGGAGCCTTGCCGATTTCATTTTCAGATCACACACATTCAGCCAGTAGTATAACTTCAGGAACTCTTTTTGTTTCAAGAGGCGGAACAGATGCCGGAATCTCTGAAGCTGAAAGAAGTAATCTTAGTGTATATAGTAAATCAGAAGTAGACTCCAAAATCTCTGCATCAAATTTAGTTAATATACTTTGTCCGGTTGGTTCAATTTACTTGAGTGTAAACAGTACAAATCCAAAAAATTTATTTGGTGGAACATGGGAGCAAATTAAGAATAGATTTTTGCTGAGTGCAGGAAGTTCGTATAGTGCAGGTGCGACTGGCGGAGAATCAACACATAAATTGACTACAAGTGAAATGCCCAGTCATTCGCACAAAACAAACAAATCCTCGGAGCAAAGGTGGAGTGCAGAAGATAGGTACCGGGCGAGTTTTAGATGTGGTAGAAGTAGTGATACAGGTGGAGATATTTATACGGATGCTACAGGAAGTAGCAAGGCACACAATAATATGCCTCCATACATAGTAGTTTATATGTGGAAAAGAACAGCCTAAACCAGTTAAAGACAAAATATAAAACAAATTAATAGTGTATAAACAGGAGTGTATTGCAGTAAAAATACTGTGATACACTCTTTTTTATATATAGGAGATCCGGTTGCTTTGTCTGGGAGTAGGAGTTTAAAAATAAAATATAGTTGTGTACACTCATACCATTATATGTCATAGTATATAGCGATAAAAAGGTGGTTGCACTTTCACACGGATAAGGGAAAAAGCGTGTGATTGTATCAAAATTGTGAGCCTTAGCCATATAATAACTCAAATTTTGATACAATGTGACAGTCCAGAAATACTGGGCTCTCACGCATTTTTGCTGTAATTTTATAGAACCATTCAACGAATTTTTTAA
>CASPLG010000115.1 GCA_949422855.1 uncultured Eubacteriales bacterium
CTCTACAACATTTAGCAATGTCAAAGATACTGGATGAGGAAAGTAAAGCTCATATTTGCTTAGCCTGTATTGACGTATCGAATAGATGTCTTATTTAATCTTGATATGGGTAGTATGACGAGTTTTGCAATTATGATGATTGTTCGTATAGACTCTCCTAGTAGGCTTAGGAATTGCGAAATTACTTTAAGGTATTATGGTACATCGTTTCAACATGTATATGTTATTGAAGTTGATATAGAATCTCGTATACCAAATGAGATAAAAGAATCTTTTCCTAATGTGACTTTTTTGTTTGTGAAGGATGACTCTTTGGTGTTTCATCGGACTCATTATATGAACTATGCTTTCCATAGGCTAGCAGAATCTCATCGCTTTATAGCCCATATAGATGTTGATATATTAGTTCCACATAAGCAATTGGCCTCAGCGTATGAAATCATTTCTGAGGGTAATATACCTATGGTAATCCCTTATAGTGGAGAGTGTATCAGCCTTAATGAGGATAGCACTATGGAAGTTTATTTTTCGAGAGGGTTTATTGGAGAGCCTTTGCGAAATATTGGAGAAAAAATGTTCGGAAACTATTCAGTTGGCGGGGCTTATTTGGTAAATGTTCACCTATATCAAGAGTTTGGGCTTGAAAATGAGAATTTTATAGGTTGGGGCCCTGAAGATTTGG
This sequence comes from uncultured Eubacteriales bacterium, assembly GCA_949422855.1. Taxonomy (GTDB): domain Bacteria; phylum Bacillota; class Clostridia; order Oscillospirales; family Acutalibacteraceae; genus CASPLG01. The sequence continues at coordinate 683 of CASPLG010000115.1, forward strand.
AACGCGTACTTAGACTGGACATCTTGGGATACCCTCCTCTTCGAGTCGATGGCCAAATATTTCATCTAAATCATTATCGAGGGGAGAACAGCGGCGATAATTTTGACCATGTTACCTATCAGACGAAAAAAGAATTAAGCCGAATATGCTCATACAATAAGCATGAGCTGATTGATTATATCAGCACTTGGCCTTGGGCTAGAACTTTGAAAATATGATGATCTATTTGAATAATCAATACCTATTGTGACAACTATAATTTCCGTTGGCAAATATGAAAGATATATTTATTCGGTTCTTGAAGGTTTACAATATAAGATTTACAAGACCATACATTGATGATTTGTTTTCAAGCTCACCTGCACCGGCATCATTTTGGACGCTTAAAAATATGCTGTGCCGATATAGTATAGACAGTGAATGTGTCCATTTTAATAAAAGGGAGATTAACGATGAAATGGCACCTTTATTTGTCATATATAATGGCGATATAATTATTGTAACTGGTTGTGATGATCGCAATTTGCAAGCTATTGGTGTTTCTGGAACAAAAATGGTTATATCGATGGAGTCGTTTATACAGCATTGGGACGGCAATGCAGTGGTGGCGTATGTTGGTGAAAATTCATGTGAGCCGTGCTATGACAGCCATAAGAACCGAGTATTTGTAAACGCGGTTAAGAATATAGTGGTTACGTTGGCTATATTGTTGCTGTCGATTGGAATAGTTCAAAGTTTTATCGAGAACAGCGACAGTGTATCCCTGATTATTTTGTTCCTCAATATTATTGGAAGCATAGTATCAATATTATTGTTGATGCGAAAGAATGGCTTTTCAAATAATATTACTAATGTACTATGTAAGCATGGAACGGTACTTGATTGTGACAGTGTAATCACAAGTAACCAATCGCGTGTGTTTGGTCTTTTTGATCTTTCTGAACTTTGCGCTGCATTTTATGTGACTAATACTATATATCTAGTTCACAGTAGAGATTATATGCCTGAAATATACTTTTTTATATGCACTGCTTTCCCAATTACAATTTGGAGTGTATTTGTGCAGGCGTTTCGACTCAAACACTGGTGTACCTTGTGCCTCTCTGCCTCATGCCTAGTTTGGTTGAACGCTGCGCTTATTTTATTCTCCTCTATGCCAAAAACTGTTGTTTGGAGTAAGCTGTTTTATGTTTGTGCCTCATACTTAATCATATTACTAGTTTTTAATAAAATTTCGGCTTTGCATAGGAAAATCAATGATGGTGTTCGCTTGAGAAAGGAATTAATGGTTTGAGATATAGTGAGCAGGTGTTATCTTGTACACTGAGAAATGCCCCAATTCGTGATATGGTAGGCGTTGACAAATATGGAATTCAATTAGGAGATGATGATTGTGACATCACAATAACGGTTATAAGTAATCCATTTTGTCGTCCTTGTGCACAAATGCATAAAAGACTTAATGAAATAATTAACTCGTCCATTAGAATACAGTATCTATTTATTGGCTTAACGGATAGGATAATGGAAATAAATCGTTATCTTACAGCCGCATATCATATTTATGGAGACAAGGTAGCGTGGAAGCTATTGACTGATTGGTTCGAGACTGGCAATAAATGTCCAGATTTCTTCAATAAATTAAATTTGGATATTAATGATATGACAATAATAGAA
>CASPLG010000116.1 GCA_949422855.1 uncultured Eubacteriales bacterium
GATTCTATATATAATACCACTCTTTTTCTTTGGGCTATTGCCCATTCTAAATCATCTATTAATGCTTTTCGGATAGTATAGAACGAGCCCTTTTCCCCATAGTTTTCTATCAATAAAGACTGCAAATCAAAACATATTACAGTATGTCTGTCAATACTTTCCCGTAGATTTTTTTGTGATATCTTATGGCTTCCATGGCTTTTTACAGATACTATGCAATCACGTATATTTAACAATTCTCCATCTAACGAATATAAACTTATTCCATTAGAAATACAAAAGTTTCCTATCCTTCTTCTTATAGTTTCTGTGTTAATCAAACTAGCTGCAATAATTATAATTTTAGCATTTGAATTAACAACCTCATCATACTTTAAAATCGGAACGCCACAATAGCTCCCCTCCAAATCCAACCTATCAAGAATGCCAATAAAAGAGAATTCTCTAAAATTCTCAATAATTAGTTTAGTATACATTCCCCTTCCATAAATGAGAATTCTCTCTCCTATAAATTTTTCAAAATTCTTTTTAAAATTGTTTAAAACTTTTTGCTGCCTTGTCATTTTATTTTTTCTCGCATATCCTCTACTAGTTTGTGGATTTCTTCATAGCCTTTTATATCTTCTTCCCATAAGTTCCACTCTTTTGAACGTTCCATAATATGATAATTATAGATTTTACAAAAGAAATCCCTCAATGCTAATGATTCAAAGACATCGGTTGTTTTTGATAATATTTCAATAAATTCTTCCATTGAGACTTTCATTTTCTCATAATCATTTGACAAATTATCTCCGCAGAATGTATGGGTGAAAATAACGTTTTCATTAATTTTAAATTTGGCTCTTTTTTCAAACATGCTGATCCATAGAAAATAATCGTCTACACCATTATTCTTTAAAATATTGTTTTTCCAGCATTCTGGTATTGCTATACGTTTAATCAGCACCTGCCCTGGAGATATTATTCTATTATCGCATACAAGAGTACACCACTCATCTATACAGTATTGAATTCTTCCAAAATAAGGATAAATCAAGCCTTTATATTCTCTGTCAGATGTATAGCCATTGCATACAATAGCATCTGCTTCTTGAATTTGTTCCAATTGATTATGTAAATAATTATCGTCTAATACATCGTCCTGATCCAAAAATACTACGTATTTTCCAATAGCGATATTCAGCCCATCTACTCGAGACGCATGTATGCCTTTATTTTCCTGATGATTTATTACTCGTACATCTAATACTGTAGTGGATATAGTAGATAAATTAACAAAATCATCTGGATTATCGTTCACAAATATAAGTTCTATTTTTATTTCACTATCCATGTTATAATTACGTTCAAGCATTTCCACAATACCATCAATATAACAAATCCCATTATAAAGAGGCACTATTACAGACACAAATTTTCCGTAATTGCATGTAGAGGGGGTCATGAAAAAATCCATTATATCTTCTATTGATATAATTGGGCATGCATATCGCTGCTTTAATTTAATTGATATGGTTTCAAAATCCATAATAGGAGTAACTACAACTGCATCTACTTTAGGAAGTATATCATCAGATAAATACTTTATTGAAATATCCGATGTTTTCTTATAATTTTGATCAATGGCATAATTAATATGAATATCCGTTTTCTCTAACGCTTCATACAGTCTATGTCCTAACTCCCCCCATCCATAGATCGCAATCTGAAACAACCTGTTTCTGAGAAAATACTCATCAATACCTCTGGCAGTATGTTCTAATCTTAGCCAATAATTTGTAATGCTAAAATAACGTTTAAACTTATCAATTCTGGTTTGCCTATATGCTAACTCACGTTGCAGCTCTTCTGATTTTTCATTTGTATCCCAAACGTCTTCTATTTGATTAACTAAAGCTCCTGCATACTTCCAATAATATTTATTGAAATCAGCGCAATTATATCCTCTGTTCCATGGTTTTGCCTTTTGATCACCAGCAAAATGATAAATGATTGCCTTTTGCTTCAATGGCAATACAATATTTTTATAATATTCAAAGTAATCTCTTGCAAGAACTACTTCAAAGTTATATATAAAGGCATTAACATATGTGAGCCGATTATCCAATAATATATTTAATATATCTTGATCATGAAAGGGGAAATGCTTGCCAGATTGTAAAATCTCCGCAACTTTTTCAAGCGTCACAGTTTCTTTCCACGCATTCATATTTAGCAAAATGACACCTGCATTAAAATATGTTCCTTCTTTTGAAAGACCAATTCTGGTTCGTATATCTTCTCTGAAATTTGCAATAGTATCAGCACATACAGCAGCAGCATTTCCATTAAAATCAATATTATAGAATTCAT
>CASPLG010000117.1 GCA_949422855.1 uncultured Eubacteriales bacterium
AACGTAATACATATTACGTTCTATAAATTACACATGATTTAAGATAAAAGATTGATTTGTCATGTATTACGTGCTATAACGTAAGAGTAAGAAAGAGAGAAAAACGGCGGGAGCGACAGTCGCTACTGAACCTTAAAAAAATAATAAAACAAAGAAAGGAACTCTAAAGACGGATACCAATTTACATTTAAAACAAACACTAAAGAATTTTTTAGATTAGACGATAGATATAACACCTATAATATTCAAGCAAAAAATCGCCACAAGTACGAAGAACTATTTAAATATAATGATTATTTGTTTGAGGAGATAACAAGTATTACATACGGAAAACAAGAAATTTATAGTAAATAATGGAGGAAAAGCAATGAATAAACTTTTAGGGAAATTAGTAATGACAACAGGAATAAACAACTGTGTAGCAGGTGATGAAAATTTTGCGAAACAGGTTTTAAAAGCATTATCAGGATATAAAAACACAACTGGGGCGAGATGTGCGACTAAGATAAACAGATGAATGATGAAGCCATAAAAAATGGTAATGATACACTGATCGCAGCGTATAAAACATCACAAGGGAAAATTTGCATAATAACCGGATACAACCAGAGATATACCGCGATTTTATTTTCGCATGAATATTGATTATAAAAAAGTAATGACGGCGAACCATAATGGTACGTATCTTTTGATATATAGGGAAATCCCGGTAATACTGGGATTTTCGCATTTTTAGTGATGTTTCTAATGTTGCGTTTCCTTAAATGCCACCGCATTTTTGGCAGATTCTCTCTGGAAGTGTGCAGGTGTGTGGCATTTTTTGAAAAAGTCTTCACAAGTGTGTGCATACTTTCACATGCTTTGAAATATTACTCTGCAGATTGCATTTTACAAGGCGGAGTGTATTTTTTATAAAGGCTCATTTTTTCTTCATGCTTAAAATGGCACATAGCTTGAAAAGATATGGCACAGTCAAATTTATTTATCCCAAAATCAAGATCAAAATAACTCCCTCATATTAATCTTATATTCTTATTGGGAAAACTGGTTTTAAGTTTATCAAGCATAGCCTTAGTTAAACCTATTGCGCTTACAATTAAATCGAGAATATTCTTAAATATTTTTTAAGTTATAAACCGGTTCCGCTTCCGCAACCTAAATCAAGCAGAGTTTGACAGCTTTGAGGCACTAACTGTACTATTTTAATATAACCTTCTTTGCAGCTTTCAACATTTTCAAATATCTAGTTTTCATATCCATCAATACTTTTTGTAAGGAAATCATCTATCTTTTCTAAATTTTCCATTATTTTTCCTTCTTAAGTATACGATACAACCTTATCAAAATAGTCTGTCGAAGCAGAAGTCATTTTACCTGTATTATATAACCCATAAATTTTGTCTATTGTCATCCATTTAGCACATTTAACTTCATCGGTAGTTGCATTTTTCAAATCTATCTTGCCGTTATAGTTAAATAACCAAATATCAACTATACAATTTTCTCCATATTCAGCCTCGCAAGCCCCTGTAAAAACCAGTTTTCCCATTTCTGCTTCTAAAGTTATACCTACTTCTTCTTTTGTTTCTCGAACCGCCCCTTCTATGCTGCTCTCACCTTTTAAAACCGAGCCACACACACATTCAAATTTCAGCGGATTTACCGGTCTCGTTTCAGCACGCTGAGAGATTAAATATTCTCCCTTTGAATTTCTAATCCATACATTAACGACTAAGTGGTATTCTCCCTTAGCCATCTTACTGCCTCTTATATGAGTCTTTCCTATTTTGACTCTATTGCTTGTATATAAATCCCATATTTCCAAATCAAACTCTCCCTACCATATTTTATAAAGATTCAGTTATGACCACCCGTCTAGCAGAACCTTCTCCTTACTCCAAAACCATAATGCTTGAAATAATTTCAATTCCTGCCTTTTCCACTTGTTTTTCATTCATGCTTTGTGAAATAAACGCTTTTTCAACGCCATTTTCTATGACCCTAAAATAATGTTTGCTCCTATCAAACCCTGAACAATAATTTTGACTGTTTTCTGCATTTCCTTCCTTCCAACAAGCTTTTTTTAGGGACAGATGAGCTATACTTTAACTTGTTTGCCTGTCCGCCTTTCAACGTTTTCAGAGTTGTTATTTATAACTTCATCAACACCTGAGCCAACCGTACCATACCCTAAAATAGCAATATTTATGCTCCTTTTTTCAACGCCCGAAGCAAATGTCACACCCATAAAAACTAATATTAAAAGCATTAAAACTGATAACTTCTTTAAAATTTTCAACTTAAAAACTCCTTT
>CASPLG010000118.1 GCA_949422855.1 uncultured Eubacteriales bacterium
AAAAAGCTTCGTGAAATTATTAAAGATGTGATTGTTTGGGATAGAACAATATAAAATAGTCCTTGAGTACGATTTTATTTTAAAATATTTCAAAGTAAAACCGCTCGATTGCTGTTGACAATCGTGCTACGATTGTGTATACTAATAAAAAGGGGTGAACATATATGAAATTTTATTCAGTAAGAGATTTTAGAAATATGTCTAAAGAAATTTGGGGAAATCTAGCTCGGAACGGTGAAGCTGTTATCACAAACAACGGGAAACCTACCGCTTTGATGATAGACATTTCAGAGGATAATTTTGATGAAATGTTAAAAGCAGTACGTCAAGCTAAGGCTATGGTGGCGTTTAATAAGATGAGAATGGATTCATCTAAAGAAGGATTTATGTCTGAAGAGGATATTAATGCTGAGATAAATGAATATAGAAAAGAGAAAAAAGGGGAGTAAGTGTGCTTATAGTAATAGATACAAATGTATTAGTTTCAGCGTTATGGTCTAAAAACAGTAATCCGGCAAAGCTTCTGCATTTGGTATTTGAAGGAACTTTAAAGCCTTGCTATGATTATAGGATTTTAGAAGAGTACTGGGAAGTCTTGAAAAGACCTAAGTTTAAATTTTCTGAATCAGATATACAAAATTTACTTGAAGGAATTAAAAGTATGGGAATGTCTGTAATAGCAGAACCAATATCAGCCCGATTTGAAGATGAAGAAGATAAAAAGTTTTATGAAGTGGCTAAATTTTGTAATGCTAAATTAATAACCGGGAATCTAAAACATTTTCCTAAAGACAATTATATAATGTCAGTGTCGGGGTTCTTGGAATCATTAAATTAAAGACTTCTGTTATTTGGCTTATTAACAGAAGTCTTCTTTATACTTATATTTTTATTTCCCGAAGCGAAGCGAGGGGAGCGAACAAAGTGAGCTCTTGGTTTTGAAGTAAACTAAGGGAAGAAGGGGATAATTAATATATAGAAGGTTACTTTTAATTAGTATGTATAAATGTAATAATAAATATATTTTTTATATATTCAGATAAGTGCTATATTAAAGACTAACCAAAAAGATTTTACTCCTAAACTTACGTTTACTCGTAAAATCCTAGGGTCGCACTTTGTTTGACCTCTTCGCTTCGCTCAGAAAATAAAAAATTAAAAAGTTGTACATAATTGGAGGTTAAATAATTATATGTATATATAATTACTAGTCATTGATATTGTACAAATATACATTTTACGACATATAAACCCATAATATCCCCATGAAATAAGAGGTTTTGAAGTATAAAAATTGGGGTGTTGAATGTACAAATTTAAGCTTTAATTTTTTCTTCACATATTATATTTCCCTGACTGAATTACCCATTTAATCCATGAAATTGTTGATGCTTTTATAAAATTTGCTACTTGTGTTTTTGTGTGATTGCATGAAAGTATCAATTTATTTTCTGCCCTTGTCATTGCAACATAGAGTATCCTTATTTCTTCTTCTAGTTGCTCTTTTATTTTATTATTGAATATTTCATTATATCTAAGGTCAATGTAGTCAGCATTTTTATTAAAATAATTCTTATTTACCCCTAGTGCATAGCTTTTAGCATTAATATCAAACAACATGTCAGGAGAAGACCCAAATTTAGTAAGGTCAAGATCGCAGTTAGGGATAATAACTACCGGAAATTTTAGCCCTTTGGCTCGGTGAATAGAATAAACAGAAACAACTCCGGATTTTCTATCAGCTTCTAAAATATCTGCTTCATCTTCGTCTTTTTGAGAGGTTATCATAATATTCAGGTATTCTAAAAACTGTATAGGCTGAATCATTTGTGCGTTTGTCATATCTCTGGCTTTGTCTTTGAGCTTTAAAAGATTAGATATGGCTTGGTACTGGTTTTTAGTTCTTAAGTAATCAAATATATGACTTCTATCGTATATAAATTCTAATATACTTTCGATAGATAAGACTCTACACACTGTATCTATCTCATTAAGAAAATCTTTAAATGTCGTACTATCGCTGCTTTGTGTAAGGGAACGGAAGTAGCAAGTGAACTCTGCTTCATTTATGTTAGTATTGCTTTTATATATTACAGCATTTAATATTTTGAAGGTATCTATTATCTCAAGTTTTTTAAAAAATCCACTTCCGCCTATAACTTCAGCCGGTATATGAGCAGATTTTAGTTTTCTTCCAATTATGTCTACGTCATAATTTCTTCTGCACAATACTGCTATATCGCCAAACCCAATACTTTTATTATGTATTTTAGAATGTGAAACAATATCATTTATGATTGCAGGAATA
>CASPLG010000119.1 GCA_949422855.1 uncultured Eubacteriales bacterium
GAAGGTAAAGCACTGATGAAATGCTTTATCTCTTACACTTATATGGTACTAAAAATCGCCACCCAATTGTAAGCGACGATTTCTGAAAGTTATTTTGTTGTTATCGAATGAGCCAACTGTAATCCTTACGGCAATCTAAGATATAATCCACATACACAGTATCGTCTTGGATTTGATAGAGGACAAGATACCACTTCTCAATAAACATTTTGTGATATTTATTTGGTGTGATATAAAGTTCCTCAAAAAACGGAAAACGCTGCGGTATCTGGCAGAGGGAACGCATAGCGGTCATAATTTCTTTCTTTTTTGCCTTTGCTGCGTCTTTATTGACCTGTGCCATAAAACGGATATGTGTTCCCAACATCCTCTTTGCCCTGTCGGAAACAATGACTTTGTATCTCCTGCTCTCTGCCATACGCTACTCCTCTGCAATCACATCATCAAGGTAAGCGTCCAGTTCATCAAGCGTACAGCCAACTCTGCCTGCCATTCTATCTTCCTCTACTGCCAAAAGCTCCTCACGGAGCTTCAGCATTTTTTCCCTGCGGTTATAAGTTTCAATATCCATAACGACTAAATCTCCCTCGCCATTCTTGGTAAGGAAAATCGGCTCTGCGGTCTTTCTGCACATATCAGCAATCTCGTTGTAATTCTGGCGGATTGCTGCGGATGGACGAATATTCATAACACAGCCTCCTTGCATATATTAGATAGCAGTATTCTACCCATATTATACTAATCTCATACAATCAAGTCAATACGCACAGAAAAATTTTACATTATAAGCCCATCATTTCACGGACAACACGGTCTGCCATTTTGACCTCACCGACAAGAATGAACATATTGAATATCAGTTCGCCCACATAGCTCCAGACCATCGACACCGCCATACACCGACATTATCATAATGAATGACAGCACCGTGATAAACAGACCGCCAATCAGCGTGACCGCCCAAAGGGGAATGCTCTCGAAAAAGCCACAGTCCTCAACCACCGTCACAATCTCCTGCGGCAATACCGTCTGGGATGCCGAACCGAAACCTGCGGCGTTCATAATGGTGGAAATCAAGCCACTTTTGCCTTTTTGTTGGAGCCTTTTCCATTCTCATGACCCTACCGCCAAGAGCCTCCTATTCCGCTTTCAGACAACGGCTACAGCGTGGCTTTTTCTGTTTCGCCTCCAAATCAGCCAGGGAAACTCTCTCACGGGGTCTTTTTCTACTCTGTTCGCAGATTTTGCTCGCCGGGTAACGCGAACCATCTTTTTTTGCCTACCAGCATCTTGCACAGACTATTTTACGTATGATTATAAACCTATATCAATTTTTTATATCTTCCGCCTCTTCTGGTGATAATTTCTTACCACCTGTAAACGCTATTATTAAATTGACAATAGAACCATCAAAATATTCTTTCACCATTTTCTTTGTCCATTTTTGCATCAACTCAATACGAGAGCATTTGTAATAATACATAAGATAGCAAATTGGATTATACCAGTTTACAGCAATAGCTAACAGAGCCATATATTTAAAAAATATATCGTATATGGCACATCACACAAATTTGAGTAAACCAGTTTAACATCTTTTTTCACTTTCAATTCAGCTTTGATATTATAAAACAGTTCGATTTTACTTATAGATTCGTCATCCCAATTAAAATATAACTTTTTTAACTTAAAATATCCTATAATCTGATTTAAAACTAATAATGTAGATACAATACATATCAAACTCAAAATCAACCATATAACTTTTACTGACCAGGAGATGATTTTATCATCTTGAATGACTAATATGTATTTAGTTAAATCAATATGTTTAATACTACTCGAAAAATATGTTTTTAAATTAGGGAATATCTTGTAAATCTCTCTTAACACAATAAATTTAAACCACGCGAATGGAATTAAATAAAATACTAAAGAGGACTTCAAAATAAAATATTTCCAACGTAAAGAAAAATATTTGCTTGCAATCGAATTAAAAAGCTTGTATAAAATAAATACTTGCGTACCAGATAACGTCATTATAAATAATAGAGTTTTATTCAAAATTTCACCCACGCATCTAAAGAACTAATAGAACTTAGTACACATATTATCATTACAACATTAATATGTCAAATATCGTTATTAAGTAACCATGATATAGAAATCTCATCATATGTTGAGGAATTTTTTAATATATTTATAATATTATTTTCCAAATCATCAGTTGGTGTTGTGTCTGCAGATAATATTATCTCAACATCTAAAATATTTCCTTC
>CASPLG010000120.1 GCA_949422855.1 uncultured Eubacteriales bacterium
TAGAGCACTCCGGATGCTTATCAATAAACTCTTTTAGATGTGGATAAAACTCATGAAATTGAGGTTTATAGTAAACATTTTTATTTCTTGCTATTTTTGTGCCCTTGTAAACATCGCCGCAAAGGCACAAAAGTTCTACGCAGTCGTTAAATCCGTCATTTGCAACCTGATACACTAGAGTAGAGTTTATAGTCTCAAAAATACACCACAGATATACATTAAGTAAATACCTTCTGTTCCCAAGAGCCTCATCTACCTCTTTTGCCGTTAGCCAAAACCGGCGATCTATCTCATTTAAATGTTCAATGGAAAATGATCCTAAAAAGAAGTTTTTCCCTTTAAATATATTCATGGCATCTTCTCCTAATATATTTTTTCATTGACCTCCTTTTATTTTGTCACTCGATCATTAATTCGAATACTTTCTTTTTCGTTACTGGGTTCTCATATAGCATCATATTAACTATTCTTTGCATTACGGCTTGCATAAAAGTCATAATTATGGGACTCATAATAAAATTTTCGTCTAACAAATCATTTATATAATCAATTGCCTCCTCATCTACAATATCGACAATATTTTTATAATTTTCATTTATAATTTTGTAATCAACTTTATTTAAAATCTTGTTTTTTACATCTGATATAAAATCCTTACTTATACTTTCAATATTATCTATCAAAATATTTGCCGCATAGTAATATGTTTTTGTGTCATATTTATCATAGCTTATAGGATGATTCCTTATAAAATCCACAGCCTTTGAGTAAAAAGGGCTTTGTAATTTCTTGTCCTCATCTTCTGATAGGATAGTTCTGCATACAGACACCACTTCAGAACATAGACTTTCAGCCCTATCTGTAGCCATTGAGATATCCATGCAATCTAAAGACTTAAAAATTGTAAATAGATACTCATTCAGAATATGATCATTTCCCCTAAGATAGTCTTTAATATCATTTGCCAGAGTAAAAAATTTTTGAATTGACCTTTTAAAATTCTCTGTCCCAAAATTCCCACATAAGAACCCAGCGTTTTCAAATAAATTCATAGGTACCAAAACTCCTTTAAAATAAATAATATTTGGATGTTTAACAGCAACAAAAACGTATGTAAAGGTATGGCATATCTGCCTTCATCCCTTACACACGCTTAAAATCACCGCTTGTATATGTACGCAAAATAATGTATAATTAAAGAGTCATGGTGTCGTTTTTACGATTGTGAAGGGTAGTTTGGATACCTTTTGCAGGGGTTAAGTGGGTGAGATCACTTAATTCTGCCATGACATTTTTTATGCCATAAATTTTCCTTACTTCCATGTAAACTCTAAGTGCTAAGTAAGTCAAGCGTGATTTTAAACTTTGTCTTAGTATGCTTTAAGTAACAATTTGTGATAAAAATATTTATACATAATTAACCAGAAATAAGGTTATCAATGTCATCTCGGACTTGTTTTAATATATTATGCTGAGATTTCCTAATAACCGATCCTATACCAAGAGCAGCTAGAGTATTAATCTTTTTACTTTTGAAAGTTTTGTCTAGCATACCTTCCAGTTTCATAACAATTTTTATATTGTTAAAAATTCTTCTCTTTATATTTGTATTGCTATCAAAAAATGTCATAAATATTGCCCTCTATAATCTAATAAAATAATTTCTCTGTTTAATTTTTTAGCGTAGTTCAAAGTGTAGTATGTTCCACCTCGTTTCCTTCCATCCCATGTTCCTATAATGGAATTGGAATTATCTACCATAAACCTATTTCGTTTAAGCATACAGTCCTTTTCATATTTTTTTGATACGTATATAACTTTATCAGCCTGATTTTTTATATTTTCATAAATCACTTTATCTTCATCACTCCATTTATCTGCTTGATCTTCGCACGGAATTGCGAGGATCAATTTTATTTTGTTGTAATCGTTTCTCAGATCTAGAATTTTCTGTGCCGCAATAGTATCAAATCCTATTGCTCCCCCGGTAATAAAATGAGTCGTTCCCTGCATTATGAGTTTTTTAATCTTCTCGGTAACTTTAGCCTCTATTGTCGGAATTTGGTTTTTAAGTAAATATCTATGTCCTGTAAAACAACAAGTTTTTATTTCCATATGTTTCTTCACTCCTATCGGTTATATAAATGATACCATAAATGGTTATATTAATACAAAAAATAAAAACCTAATATGGTTATATAAATAAATTTAAAAGAGGTGAGAAGAATGTTTAAAATCTATAATGAGTTCA
>CASPLG010000121.1 GCA_949422855.1 uncultured Eubacteriales bacterium
GAAACAACTCGACTCGTGGTCGTAAAAGGACATATCATAAATAAAGGATCGCGTTCATTAGACATACTAGATAATTTTTTCTCCTTTCTTTTTGTTGTTAATAATGAATACTAGCGAAAAAGTTAGTAGCTTCACTTAAATATAGTACTTTAAATTATTTACTGATTTTATTATATTAAAATAGTAGAACGTTTTCAAAAAAGAAATATTTTGGAGGATAATATATAAGTAATCTAGATGTGTTTAACGCTTACAACGAAGCTTTGATAGCAGGGGATTTTGAAGCAGTTTTTAAAACGATGGCAGATAATATCGTTTGGCATCAACCAGGCAAAAATAAATTATCAGGCAAGATCGTAGGCAAAGAAGTTTTAGGAGCTCATTTAGCAAAATTTGGGGCTTCAACAAATGGTACGTTTAGAGTTTTGACCAACTGGGTCTCTGATAATGATGATTTAGTAGCAGCCAATGTTACTTTTAAAGCTGAACGTGAAAATGGTGATGATCTTGATATGAATGGGATCGACCTTTTCAAGATCAAGGATGGTAAGATCGTTGAAGTTTGGCTATTTTCAAGCGATCAAGCTAAAGAAGATATTTACTGGGATAAATAATAAGACTAAAGAGGCTGTGATATAAGTCTTTAAAATACGGTCGTAAATGGACTTTAAAATTGTTCATTTACGACCGTTTTGTATATTATAGATAAAAAAGCCCCTGTTTTTTGCATAAGCTATGTTATACTAGCGATGAAATACGCAACCGTAGATAATGTCATCAACACAAGGCAACTGAAGAAAAAAAGTGATGAGCGATCATTTTCCAAAAATGTCATACCAAATGTGATGGTAAGCAAAAGTTCTGGATGAAAGTTGAAAGTATGCAATAAAAAATGTAAGATGAGAAAAACGAAAAGCAACACTATTTGAATTTTTTGTAAGACTTTAAATCTCATACACAATTATCCTTTATATCTTTAATTCCTAATACTTCCGAACTTAAATCCATAACGATTTTACCAAATTGTTGGAAATTTTCTTGTGAGCGTCCCCCCTTGATGATTTTCATCAAAACGTTAGCTGCCTTACGAGCACCACCAGTGGCTCTTACAAACTGTTTTACTTTTGCAAGTTTAGCTACACCAAATGCCGTAGAGACTACTACCCAACTAATAGAAGCTATGCATCCAGGAAGATCACGCTTTGTTTTCTCGCCAGAAAATTTTAGATTAACATCATTTTCAAGCATAAACTGTTTAATATCACGTTTATTTCTGCTTTAAAGTAATTCATCTGGAAGTTTCTCGACTGCTGTAAATAATTGAACCATAGAGTCTTCTGATAATTCAGAAAAAGAATTATTTTGAGATGCTTGATCTGCTTCTAATTCACTAGCTTTTACAGTTAGTGCAGGTGTAATTGAAAGTATGGTAAAATATACGATCACAAATTTAAAAAGTTTTTTATACATATATTATTTTCCCCCTCCTATGGTGTCTGCAGATATTTTTCCCCTATGCATAGTATTGTAAATTAATTGCGCTAAGTTTTATATTATGTTTGCATAATTTTTTATTATCAAAACATAATATAATATTTTAGCATCATTATTGCTATTACTCATGTGACGTATGTAGCGATTTAAAAGGAGCGTGATCTGTGATGAAGAAAGATTTTAGACTCTTTATTACCAGTAATATTATTTCACAATTTGGTGCAGGGCTGATTTTAGTGGCGCTAAATTGGTATATCATTGATATTTATCATTTAAATAGTTTGATAGCGATCGTTGCTAATATAAATGTTATTGCGGGGATACTTATTTCTATAGTTGCTGTGGGAATGCTTAAGTGTATAAACGCTAGATGGTTAGTGATAAGTTCGAATTGTTTTAGAATATTTTTTATTGTACTGGCTTTAGTGCTTTTTAAAATGAATTTAGATAAGAAATCAGCGATTTATTTATTGGCACTAAGTGGGGGAATCGGTTGGAAGCTGTATTTTCCAGCATCAAAAGATATTTTAAATAGTTTTACGACAGAAGATAATGCCTTACAGATCAATTCATTTGCTGAAATTTCAATGCAAGTTGGCTTATTAACTGCTACCTTATTTTCGGGAATATTGTATCGCTATGTGTATTTTTTACTTTGATCATAACCGAGGAAATACTTAAAATAAAAAACGTG
The DNA here is from genome assembly GCA_949422855.1 of uncultured Eubacteriales bacterium. Lineage (GTDB taxonomy): Bacteria > Bacillota > Clostridia > Oscillospirales > Acutalibacteraceae > CASPLG01. The sequence continues at coordinate 2,189 of CASPLG010000121.1, forward strand.
ACTTTGAAGTGAACCCCCTAAGTTGGACAAAGGAATCTAACTTAGGGGGTTTTACTAT
>CASPLG010000122.1 GCA_949422855.1 uncultured Eubacteriales bacterium
GGTCTACAAGCTGGGCCAAGTGCTCCTGCGTCCAGCCTTTAGCTTTTCGTCTGCGCTTGATTTCTTGGCCCAGGGCATGACAGTCCAGGCGCTTTTCGTATTGGTACATTTTCACATCACCCCTATATTATTTTACATTTCGGGGCGGAATATGAGAACGAAATAAAATTTTATATTTTAGTAGTATTTGTTTTCACTTTTTCTGCGTGAAATTTTTACATTTCATAGAGTGATTTGCTATTGACCTATTAGGTAAAAAGAGGTATAATGATGTTGACCTAATAGGTTAATCTTTTGCAAACGGAGGAACACACAATGTCTATTAAACTATTGGAGTTAGATCCACAAAGGCGGGATGCTATTCTAAATTCGGCATTAAAAGAATTTTCTATGCAAGGGTATGATAATGCATCGACCAATATCATCGCTAAAAATGCCGGGATTTCTAAGGCCCTAATGTTTCACTATGTAAGTAACAAACAAGAACTATTTCTTGTCGTATATGATTACTTTTCCGAACTTATCAGAAAAGAGTATTTTGAATTGATGAATTACGAAGAACGCGACATTTTCACTAGACTGCGTCAATCGTACTTTTTGCAGATTAAAATGTCTGAAAAATATCCTTGGATTTTGGACTTTAATAAGCTATCACGCCCCACAAATTCCGCTGAGGTAAACGAAGAACTTGAAAGTCGAGCACATAAAGAAAAATCGAGTTGCTACCCAAAATTGTTCGATAACATAGATGAAACCAAGTTTAGAAAAGGGTTGAACATAGAAAAATGCAAGCAGCTTATCTTTTGGTCTAATGTTGGATTTGCTGACCAGCTATTAGAAAAAATTCGAGAGCAGAAAAGCGCTGTTTTGGATAGTGCTACCATTATTTCTGAACTTGATGATTATTTTGTTGAACTACGGAAAGTTTTTTATGAAATCAGCGATAAATAAGGCTAGGGAATATCCCATAAAGTTAAAAAGAAAACAGCACATCAGTGTTGCAGTGATAATTTGGATTGTCTTTTTTTCGATTGTATTTGACGTAGGCGAAAAGCATTATAATGGAGGAGATGAAATGGAAACAGCACAGGAACCAATCGTTGTAGCATTTCCTTTAAGGGGTGAATGGCTTGCACCAAACACTCCTGGCACAAAAATTCCCAGTCACGGCACAAACCAATTAGGAACAAGATATGCTTTTGACTTTGTGCAAGTAGATTGGAATAGAACAGGTTGGCCAGCATATCGCACAAGTTTTTTGCGATACCTTTTTTCGGGTATTCCATTAAATCAATATTATTGTTGGGGACAAGAGGTATATTCACCTTGCGATGGAGTTGTTGTCCAAGCTCAAGATGGATATGCGGAAAATTCTAAAACAAATTTATTTTCAGATACGGTTAATGCGTACAAAAACGCACATTATTTTAATCCCGAAAGAGATGATATACAATCTGTTGCCGGAAACTACATTATCATAGACTGTGGCAACAATGTATATGCCGCTCTCGTTCATCTTCAAACAGGTTCTATTCAAGTTTCTGTTGGTCAAAGTGTAAAGACGGGGGATGTAATAGGTCGGGTCGGTCATTCAGGTAACTCGTATGCACCGCATTTGCATTTTCAGCTTATGGACAGTAGCGACATAACGATTGCTAATGGATTACCTTGTGCCTTTGAGGAATATGAAGTTTATCAAAACAACGAGTGGAATGTCATACAAAACGGTATTCCTACAAGCACAGATAGGATACGCTTTGAAAAAACAGACTGAGAAATAGGAAATTAGGACTGCATAGCATAAAACATCCGCCCAACGGGAAATAAAAAAAACCGTTGTTGCGGCGGCTGATTATCTGCGCGCCAAAACAAAATACAGTAGCCTAACGGCGGTTTTGAAATAACAAATTTCAAGCCGCCGTTTTCTTTTGAAAAAATAGAATACGGAGGGTGTATTAAGGTCGCCCATTTTTAAGGACACGGCGGTATCCGGGAGGTATCGTTATGTCCTTTTTGATTTCTGCTACGCGTAACTTGTCAAAAAAAGTATAGCCCCACCACCGGGTTACTCCGGCCAACAACACGAAATTTGCAAGTACATAAAGAACTGCGTCATTTCATGCGCCCGCACAGTACAACGCTGTGCGGGCGTTGTCGTTTCTTGTCGGCTCCACTTTGGGACAAACAGTCCCAAGGTGCGGGGCGGCTCCCCCGGGTGCCGCTCCCCGCCGCCCTCCATATC
>CASPLG010000123.1 GCA_949422855.1 uncultured Eubacteriales bacterium
GACGCAAAAAACCTTTTTGATCACCTCTATCCATACGCCCAACTGATATAATACTTTTTTGTTTTGAATCTGTGCTTTTTATAGAAATAATAGGTAAAAAATTAGCAATAACTTTAATATCTTTGTGATATTGCTCCCAAATAGGTATTTCTCTAGAAGAGAGAATAACAAGCGTATGAAAAAAAATATTTCGTGTATGATATTTACTAAAATTTAAATGAATAAGCCTTATATACCGTGTAAGTCTGTGTTTAAAAAAAGGTATACAAGTGCTATCATTGACAATAATTCCATCAAAATCCTTAAAGCGAAAAAATACAGATAGACTAAGAATAAACTTATAGAGATTTTTGTAATACATTTTAGAAAAAATATTACGACACATATACTTACCAAAAGCAGATTCTGATTCTTTGTTCCAAATATGAAGTTTTATATCATCATTCATAAGATAAGGCAAATGTTTATTTGCTTTGTAAAAACTCAAAATTTCTACTTTATATCCTACCTCACTTAAAGCATTAGCGAGATTTACCACTACTCGCTCCGCCCCACCAAATATACTTATATCATTTATTGTGAGCAAAATCTTCATTACATACAGACCGATGAATAAGGGCAAAATAAAGAGCAAAAAACAAGAAAAAAGATTTTAACATAACTGGGTACATCACATCAAACTGCACTTGCACCCATAATCCGATTAAAAAAATACTCACACATTTTGATACAAAGCTAAGTTGAGTGTGTGTCTCCCTATATGAAGCTTTAAGTGCTATATAAAATATATAAAAATTAAAAAATACAATCGTCAAAAAGCCAAAAACACCATATTCTAAAAAAATAGATAGGGGTGTAGAATGTATATGTCCAAAACCATATACATTTTCTGCCTTACTATACACAGAAGTGTCAATATAGATTCTATAAGGATTATCTTTGTCATAATAGGAGCGCAAATATTCGCCCACACTTGTTGCACCAGCAATATGTGGTTTAAAAGGTTCTTTCACAATAAGATGAAGTGCTGATTTATACATTGCAAGTCTTGTGATTGCTGAATGCTCAAGTGTAATTTTATTTTTGCCAAGTGCTAAACTTTGAGATGAACATTGTAACCACTCTTGTCCATCATCAAAACAATAAGCATCATATTGTCCCATTTCGAGAGGAGTACTTTGCCATATAATAGAAACATTATCTATCACATGTCCAAAATTATACCTATCAGATAATGTCTTGCTGTAAGTATAGATTCCATAAATAGAGGGTATGCTGATAAGCAAAATAAGAAAAACAATATAAATTTTGTATTTGTAATGCCATATAAAAAATGGAGACAGAAGCAGCGCAAAAAAACCCAATAAAAAGGAACGTTCCCCATTTCCTATAATCGCCATAAAACAAAGAAGTAACCCCAAAACAAAAAGAAGCTTAATCCTCACATTTTGCATTGTAGCCATACCAGCAACACAAATTGCACTTGCCCCAAGAAGCCATACATTAAGAGCAATAATATGAAAGAAAAAAAGTGGTGTCATATGAGTTTGAAAATTATTACTTACCCAGACATAAATTGTAGCCGCAACATCTACTGCGCACATTAATCCAAACAATAACAATAAAATATTGACTTTATCTTTTGATGTATGTATGGCATAAAAAAACATAATAAAAAATAAAATAATCCAACCTAAAATATGGCTATTGATTTTCTTAAACATTTGAGATATCGTATTTGGTGTAACCGTATCAAATAAAGTACATAAACCAAGAAGCAAAACAAGAGAAAAGCAAATAAGAGGAATTTTTATGTTTTTCAAATCTGACAAAGATAGTTTTTTATAATTACATATGAAGAAAATTAATCCACCAATATGAAAAAAAGTTTGCACATTAAAAATCTTGCCAATGGAACCTCCTAGTCCATAAAAGATTATACCTACACAAAATAAAACAAATGTAATTTCTTGATTGTAGAGTTTAATAAAATTCACTAAGCGCAATGGGTTTCCTTTTTATAAAACTACAATATTATTTTTGCCATTTAATAATAAAAGTAATATTATAGTGTATTTTACACAATATCTTATTTTGATTTTATTTTACAAGCCCTATAGCTTTAAAATTTAATCCTTATAAATTCACTATGAAAGTGAACCAATTA
>CASPLG010000124.1 GCA_949422855.1 uncultured Eubacteriales bacterium
ACGTCATTTCTGAGATGTCCTTTGAGAGGAACCGGTCCTTTTCTCTTGCGTTCTGATATTGCTCGTGAAAAGATTACATATCATTTTGTAAAAGCATTGAGAGAATGGAGCTGCCGAGCTTTTGATATTGAATCCATCTTTTGCGATAATAGAGGGAAACATACTACTTTTGCGGATGCGTATAGACTTCTTGACAAAGGCGAGTATTCGGCATGTATTGTTTCTGCTTATTCAGAACTGGAATACTTGATTTCTTCGCATCATACGAAAGATCATGATTTTGCTAATCAGATTTTTAAGTTTGGAAAATATCTAAGAAGCTGTGTTGAAAGTGATAACCACGATGCTTATGAATTAATTGAACTCCGTAACAAAATTGTACATCAAAGATATGTAGCGACAGAAATGGAAGCTCGTGATTTCCTCCGTTTGGTTGAGATGGTAAATGCAGACGATTTTAAGACACAAGGATATAATTATAGGAATTGATTATAAATAGGTGGTTCAAACAGAAAATACGAAATATATAAAATTTGGAGATTGCGTAATTATGAAGACTACATATGAGAATGAACTAAGGAACTTGCAGAATTGGATTAATAATGTGAATAATGGATTAGCAACTGGCGCGCCTATAGGAATTAATCTAACTTCTGCAGATAATACATGTTACCTAATTAATGTTGTTGCGAACGAAATTGAGGAAGAGTATCCTATATATTCTGTAGAGCTTAAAAATATATCTGCGAACCTTTTTAAGAATTCTGCGTATGGATCAGTAACGTTAAATAGTGCAGCATTTGGGGAGTTGTTTATTATCATTCATCATATCATAAAAGAACCCATAAATATGTCTATTTGGCGGGAAATTCATCCCCGTATTGCTATGATTTCCCAGAGCCTTTTTGGTGATGGGTATTTTGATTCGGCAGCAGAAAAAGCGATAAAAGAGGTAGAGAGCAGATTGAGGGAACTTTTTCAACAGTTAAAGCCAGGTGTTTCAGTGCCAGCTAAAGTTGGCGATATTATAGGTGCGTTGCTTACGGAAAATGGGGTATACCATTTTTCTGATTTGTCTACGGTTAGCGGGAGAGATTATCGCAGAGGAATTCAATTTTTATTTGAGGGTATCTTTGCTGCGTATAGAAATCCTTCTGCACATACAAACCTTCCATATACAAGGAGGGAAGCTATAGAGCAAATAATGTTGGCAAGTCAGTTAATGTACATATTGGATAAATAAAAGATGATATAATTTGATACAATGCACCCAAGCATGAGTTTGGGTGCAAATTTTAACGATAGAGATTTTAGGCATCTATCCGAGAAATATCCACAGGTACAAGGAAACATCGCAACAACGAAATTGATACAATGGGAAACCGCAGAAAAGCCTGAAAATAAGGTGTTTCGCGGGTTCTGCGGTTTTATTTTTTCGCTTTTTGAGCCTTTTTTCTGTTGAGGGAGCAGCTCCGTTTTCTGAATTTGCACCACTTTTTAACGATAGCAGGAATCGTTAAAAGGTTTGAATGGGGTGGGGCAGAGCCTTGTGCTGGGAGCGATAAAAAATATTTAACAGCGCACAGGAGGCTATTTCCAATTGATGCCATAGGAATTGGGGTACTCGCAGGCGAAAGTATTGAAGAATGGCTTAAAATCAAGGTTTTTTAGGCTTGGTGGGGTTCATCACGGTGGGTGGTGGACCCCAATTTTTTTGTTTTTGGATGCCGCTGATAGGATGGCGATAGGGGAAAAAATCGTACTATCAGGCAAAAGTATACTTTCACGCAAAAGTCCGGGGTTTCCGTGATAGTATAAAACGGAAAGGTAAAAAGGAGTAGGATATTGGCGGTTTTGGCTGAAAGGTGTATTAGCTTGACGGAAAATGCTGTTGAAAAACGGGGGATATAATACAAACACGGAAACGGTTCGGAGTTTTCGTGTTTGTATATGAGTTTTGCGCGATAGTATACAGAAAAATTGAAAATGATAACTGGAGAAAAGGGCTGTGCAATGGCTCTTTTTTGCTTTCCGTTCCCGGAAAATAGTCGTTTCGTGCCATCGGGTAAAAAACAGAAAATTTTTATGGTATAATTCGGTGGATGCTTTTACTTTAGCGGGAACGGTTTTCTGC
>CASPLG010000125.1 GCA_949422855.1 uncultured Eubacteriales bacterium
GCCAATATTTTTTTACTTTATAATGTACTTAGAGGTAATCGTAATCATCCTTAGTTATTAATAAAAAATAAAGAAAGGATGATTATTATGTTAATACCTATTTTATATTTGGGCTTTATATTTATAATTATTTTCTTAATATTATTTTTTTGTATTACTAATGTAAAGAAACACACAAAGAATGTTAATCATAATAATCAGAGAGCACATTTTAAGATAAGTGTATCCAAGCATTGTTTTGTAGAATTTGACTACGAATCAAATACTAATGATACTATCAATTGATTTATCCTTTTAGATTTTACCTAAATGTTGTAATTAATTCTACAAATTATTAAAATTTCTATATGTAATAAAGCCAGCCCCATTAACCGAGACTGGCTTTATTTATTCCATCATGACAAATTATCCATGTGGTCACTGAAATACCGCGAAAATGCGTATTTTCTGTACTTATTTTATAAAGAATACCGGAAAATCAAGGGATTCAATCGGGTTCCATACTAAAACCCTTGATTTAACTGGATTTCTTGATAATATATGTGCTGAAAATGGCTTGTTTTCGTTATTTTGTGTCCAGCCTGATCACAAATAGCAATCATTCAGCAAGTAATAAAAAATAATACCTCGTTATAATATTATATATTCTCTTCGTTTGATGTACGAATTATCTTTAAATTTCTAATTGAATTTAATAAATAATCATATTCTTTATCTTTAGATAAATCTACACATAAACGAGATTTTAAAAATTTCGGTAGTGGCAATTCCCCATTTTTATCATGTTCAAATACAACTGGTATATATTTCTTTTGCAGTGGATCATTTTTGATCTCTGATAATATCAACTCAGATTCATAGCCTACACCTCCCCTACGCTTATTGGCTTTCTCAGCATAATCTTTATTACAAACAATCAATACTGCATTAATTTCTTCTGATGTGAGTACACTTTCCATAAAATAATTGATGTCTTGTCCAGGATATAAGTCTTTTCTATCATATACAACACTTATCCCATCTGATTCTAATTTCTGAATTAATTCAAAAACATTTTGTTGATTAGATGGCGGAGTCCAACTATAAGAAACAAAAACTTTAAGCTTATCTATATCATTTCCTTTAAAATATGGTTCCAAGTCTTTTAAATTAGTCTTTTTCAGTGTCCAATGTGTTCTATTCCACTCCCAGGTACTCATATCAAGTATATCTGTAAGCTGCATTAAATCATTAAATGCAATTACTTGTCCAGTAAGTTCATAATCAATCCTTATGCCATTTTGATAAAACTCTATATTTTTAATATAGCCTATGTTAGCATCCAATTTATGCATTTTCTCATACGCAAAAACACAAGGAACTTTTACTAATTCTTGTATTGATTCTATTGAAAAATCTGAATATTTTTCCTTAAATTCTGGTAAAATGTATTCAGTAAGACAGCGTTCTTGTTCCATAAGCATAGTTTTTTTAGTCCATGCAGTATTATCAGATGTAATAAATAAATTTAACATTGTACTTCCTCCTATACACATTTAATCATGACAAAAAAATAATATTGTTGTACAGTTAAGATACCTCTAACTTCTCTTCTGATATACAGCTTAAATACTCATAAGGTATTTTATTTTCCTGAAAGTATTGCTCTAATTCAATACCTATTTTCCTATCACATTTGTCACCGATAATAACCTTTGATATATTTAAATCAAATTCTGAATAAGGTTTAGCTATCCCTTTGTAACCACATCTTTCCTTAATATTCATTTGGAGGCGTCCAGCATTTACCTCTCCGTTATCATAAGGACAGTATAACATTCTCACCTCTTTTTCGCTAGTAGAATCTTTACTAGCGGTCATATTGTAAGGATTTTTTATCACCCATGGAATAATTGATAATGATACGTCACCTTCATTTATAGCAGCAATTATCATTTTATTAAAATCTATCCTCGACTTTTCTACATACTCAACTGGATAAAGATAATCAAAATTTCCAACATTAAATTGAATACAAATGCCATTTCCATTCGTAGCATAATCCCTCCACATATAGTCTTGGTATTCATATGTAAGAGAATAAACATCATACATTTCTGTAAGAAAATTTACTAATAAATGAACATT
>CASPLG010000126.1 GCA_949422855.1 uncultured Eubacteriales bacterium
TGAAAAAGATTGTATCACAATTTTTCACCTTATCAGAATTTTATCCTTAACTGTACTACAGTTAAGGATAAAATTCTGATAAGGTGAAAAATTGTGATAATGCTTAACGTCCTAAAATACGTTAAAACTCAAAACATTTCATTTTTTCTCGTTTTCTCGATGACGGAGGCTTTAGATATTGATGAAATTAAAACATCACTCGTTAATCTAAATCTTTCGCCAAGGAATGTAATTTATATTTGCAACCAAGAAGAGTTTCAGAGCAAACAATTTCGAAATGGACAATTGCTTTATCTTTATAACCATTGGGAAGATGCATTCGGTTTCAAACCCACAAGTAGCCTACTAGCCGCTGTATTCAAAATACCAGAGTCTGACGTTTGTAGGATAATAGCACAAGGCAAAGAAACACCAGAGAAAGCAGGTCGAAACACATTACTTTCAGAAGAGCAGGCGAATGACCTCATTCAATTCATTTTACTTCAACAAGAACACGGTCACCCTCTGCCCGTGTCCGCCCTCCTCCCCCACGTCGAAGCTGAATACGGGATCTCTCATACAAGAGGCTGGGAGCGTTATTTTGTGAAAAAACATGCCGACCAAATTAAAATTGCAAGATCATCTCCGGAAGAAGACAACCGACTTGTCGTCCCACGTGTTTTTTTGGATCAGTACATATTGGCAATGAGAGAACTATCAGGAAAATTCTGCTCCGAACTGTGCTTCAATCTCGACGAGATGGGTTCTTCTGAGTACGAAGACGCTAAATGTCTCGATGTTATTGTAAACGCAACTGCTGATCCAGACGAGATAGAACATCCGGTTTCGCGGGCAATTCATCATCAGACACTGCTTGCTACAGTGACTGCAGCTGGAGATCATTTACTTCCAGTTCTCGTGACTTCTACGAAGATAGAAGATAAAATGCACTTGCTCGGTTATCGTCAAGGTCAAGATGTCTGCTTTGTACAACGGCACGTACCATATATGGACAGCCGAATATTCATAGGGTATCTTGAGACTATCCTCATTCCGTTTATACAAGAAAAACGGCGAGATCCTAAGTACGCAAATAAATTTGCGATTCTCTTTCTCGATTCATGCTCAACACACGTAACTCAAAACGTGAAAGAACTTTTAGCACGCCATGGCGTGATTATGGTTTGTTTTCCACCGCATACTACGAACCTCTTCCAGCCTCTTGATTTGGTCCTATTTGGAGTGATCAAACACATACTGAGCAGCCTGGAGCGTAGTGATGAAGTGAATAAACAAGCAGGATTTGCGAAAAAACTATTGCAAGCATACGAAAGAGCGATGACTTCAGGAAATATTAGAGGAGCATTTGAGCGTGCAGGAATTGTATCTGATATGACAAAAGATCCAAGCACTATAGAATTTGTGGAGCAAAAACTTCATGAAAATCCACAATTCCAGGCAATTTATAACGCCAACAAGACTCTCGATGATATTTCAGCTCGGCGACGGAACCAACCATTTGGTTTAATTAATAAAGATGAAATCAATCATTTTTTCCCAGGAACTTTTACTATTTAAGGAAAAAACAATCATATTATTAAAAAGATTTAATGACAATTTTCTAATGATGCTTTTACTTTATCAAATATTATATTTTGGAAAATAAAAATAATTCATGTGCTTTACATTTTTTTAGAATGAGAAACAATTTAGATCAGCGCAATTTGGCGAAAATCTCGCTTTTTTAAAAAAATAACGTTTTTTATTGAAAAAGATTGTATCACAATTTTTCACCTTATCAGAATTTTATCCTTAACTGTATACAAAATTGAAGGATATAGAATTACGAAAATTAAGAATGTATTAATGTTGAAAAAAGATAGTCAAACTATAACTTCAACAAACGACAAAGTCGCGGGACTATCGAGTCCTACTCCTACTATTGAAGAATTGAAAGATGAAATCACAAAAATAAAAGATACTATTAATCAAATCATCTCATATCTTAACCTGGACAAATAAAAGTATCTCCACCATCAATAACATTAACCATCATATAATCGTGTGAATCTTTATTTTTGCACTTAACAATCTCTCTATAGTCTTTTGGACATAG
>CASPLG010000127.1 GCA_949422855.1 uncultured Eubacteriales bacterium
TGCGAAGCCCGGTTCTACGACGCATCCACAAGGACGTGGATGGCGATGGATCCGATGAAGGATGGCGGGAACTGGTATCAGTATGTTTACAGCAATCCGATTGCTTATATGGACCCGGATGGATTGTTTGCGATTGTTATAGGAGGAGAAGTAACAGGAAGTTTGGGAGCGCGTGGTGGTGGAGGAGGCCAGATTGTGATACTGTTTGGCGACCAGTTTGATATAGGATTTGTTGGCTATGTAACTGGTGGTGTGGCAACTCCTTCCAGTGGTGGCTCAGTAGTTGTAGGTATAGTACCAGAAGCTCAAAAAATAAGTGATTTGGGCGGAACTTCTTTTGGCCACGGTGCGTCAGGAAACATATTGTTTGGGTCACTTGGACTTGATATTTCAGGAGGGGAAACATCAGATGGGAGAGAAATTTTAACATATACTGTGGCAATGGGGGGAAAAGCATCCATGCCGATTGAATGGCATCATACAGTTACTTCTAGCAGGGCTGTGAGTGGAAGAGAACTTATTGGAAATATGATGCAACAAGCTCAGAATATAATGCAACAGGCACAGGAAGCATGGGACAATTATATCAAATCTTTTGCAGACTATTATATAAAATATAATAGTTGTAATTGAGTATATTGTTGGGGATTCAGGTTCTGCATTAAATCAAATACAGAACCTGAATTTTATAAGAATTGTTTTAACTTAAATAAAGTGAAAGTATGCACCTTTGCTTTACCTTTTTGAGCTATTGTTAAATGGTTTTTTTTTAACAGAAAAAGTGCAATTGTATCGCATTAAATATCTAACAACAAAATAAAAAGGCATAGTAACAGCATATATTTGTAGGTGTGGCATAACTTTTTTAATTGTTCTCGTCCAGAATTCCTTTAAAAGGGCAAGGTTGAGAAGCAGCTAATTTATTCATGCGATTTTAAAGAGATTCTGGAACAATAGTATAATCGAAAAATGCTTTTGTCAGATATGAGAACGAATATTTTAAATTGCAATTTGAAGAAAATGGTATTCAAAAGCGAATATGTTGATAAAAGTTGAGTTCAGATCAAAGCTGGTGGTAGGATGTATATATAATTGCTTAAGGGTAATATCATCTACCCGGTTAAAAAAGTGTGATATGATATATTTAACAAATTCTTATCAGGCGAATGGCTTTATTAAAAAGTTGTATGTCTTAATAGAGCATGTGCAGTTCTGTGAGGGATGTTTGATTTTTGAATCTTTCATCGAAAAAGAATATAATGAAGGGAAGTGAACAGTCGAGACAAAGACTACTCGACGGAATATGTTACAGGATGATTTAAAAAGAACAATATTTTTATGCTTAAAGATTCTTTTGTGTGACGCAGTTATGTTAATTGGGTATATGATGTTGCTGAGTACTTTGAAATCTGGTTATGTTCCTGTTTATGTGCTATTAATAATATCAAGTGCAATAATAAGCATAATTTTTCTTATCAAGAATTGGATGAAAGAATTACATATAACATTAAGGAAAATCAGAATTCCGATTTGCATTATGATGGTTCCTTCTATAATGACACATATTAGTTATACTCATTTTGGATCCGGCAGTATGGAAAATCCATTTTTGTTAGTGTATTTTGTACTTTTCATGTTCATTTTACTGGATATTTGGCTACATCATCAATATAAAAAACTGCCTGAAGCTTTAAAAATGATTGAGCCTCGGTTAAAAGAACTACATCCGGAAATATTTAGATCTGACATATGTCGTATATCAGATTTTAAATTTCTTGCAGAAATAAGCGATGTATTAGATGAAGTTCCAGAAGAAAAAATAAATGCTCAGTTAATGGATGCAGTAATTGACTGGTACTCAACGTACATTAGTATGACATTGGCATTGGAAGGAATTTTTGTGATGTTATGTTTATATTTTTTTTATGTGTATTAAATCTGAATTATTCATGGAATAACAGTATTAACTGTTAAAATTTGCATAAGTACAGTACACCTACGACGCCGAAGACCGCCTCCTGACCGTCACTGACGGCAGCGCTTATGACAGCGCCGACCGGAAGACGTCGGAGACCGACGCCCTCG
>CASPLG010000128.1 GCA_949422855.1 uncultured Eubacteriales bacterium
TTAGAGTGTCTCACAAATACGCTGACTAGCCAAGGCGGAGGATTTGACATTTACAATAAATCGGAGGCCATCACTTTCTTGTCTGTGATGACCTCCAATTTATTTACACTTATGCTTTAAATGATTATATGCAATTTGAAGAACAATCCCTGCTAAAAAACCAATGGCACTAATTCCCAAGTTTACCAGCACTGAATTTGAATGGGGATGTCCATAATACTTTCGGTTAAAACTTGCTATGACATATTCAATAATCAAACCGATACAGGAAGAAATTATCATTGTATATGAGAACAAATATAATTTAAACATAACAGCTCCCACAACTAACAGCAACAGCCATTTGTAACCCCTTAGCATATCCATTATATGTACATAATCGAAGACAATGTGAAAAACACCCCATGTAAATAATAAAATGCTACATAAAATTACTAAGTGCTTTCCTCTTTTTAAATATAATTTCATAGTATCTCCCAGCTATTTAAAATAAATAACTCCTTGATAGATTGAACCAGCGTCAAACCATGTGTCAAAATTATATGTCTTCATTGAGCCCCAATTGGAAGTAGTCATTAGGTTCGCTCCTGTCGTGTCTTTGAATAATCTGGTAATTGTAACCCAATGTTGACTAAGTTCTGAAATAGGAGTATTCCATGTTAGAAGCAAAACAGGAGAGTTAGCATTTAACCCACCGCTTATGTACTGAATTACTGTAGTTTTATTCCATCCATTAGAACTTTTGTATCCAGTTAACGACACTCCCCTGGAAGAAGCAAACGATTCAAACTTACTCTTCAAAGTATTGATATCAGGTATCCCCCAGACAGCGGGTGTAATATAATCATATATATCTCTCATGTTTTCTGTACAATTAGCAATGGTAAGAGAGCCTTTATTATACAAATTTGATTTACCACTCATATTCTGTGCAAGATATATTGCGACATTATTTGCAGCCGCAACTCCACATGCTCGATCTGCATAAAACTGCGACACTTGTCTTGCTCCTGACAGCTGGGAATGTAGCCAATCCTGATATCCTCCATAATAAGAACCAACATTTACAAAACTCCCCTGTTGCCATTTAGTTAAACTGGCAATTTCAATGTCCGCCACCGGTTGAATATTATCGCTGCATAATAAATACATATACTGGTCTAAATCAACGGAATGGTCATCATTATAACAAACAGCCTCCATATCTTCTACTTGAAGCAATCTATTATTATCTGTAAGAACTAATGGTTCATTATCATCTCCATATATGTAAAAATTAAATGGGAAATCATATATAATGTTTCCATTATTCATACTGTCTTTTAAAATTGCTACTGTATCAGCGTTCACAGGGCCTTCTGCGATTGTCAGTGTTTGATACATGTTGTCTTTTACCATAGAAATAATATAGCCATTGCACATTCCTTCACGCTCTAATGGGATTAAATAGCCAAGCTTAGTCCCCGCCTTAGTATATAGTGGTAAATATTCCTCTGCTAGTGTATCAGAATTCCCCGCATTTTGTAAACTATTACTGACCGCTACCCGCATTTCAATATCATTTCCATTTCCTTCATCCTGTGCTGCAAACGCAGTGGTGAACAGTACAGATGAAGCCATCAAAGTTGCCGCAATAGAGCTAAGTATTCTTTTCTTCATAAAGTCTCTCCTTTTTATTTTTTGACTGAAACCAGGAAATACCCCGTAAGTCTCTTTTCTTGCAAAATCTATAATTAAGCTACTATATTCCTACCTCGTCTCATCTGTAAATCCTTCTATCACATTTTTGTCGCATACCAGTGTCTCGTCTTCATTATATCTGGTGAAGCTCCGCAGGCCAGCGGATTGATTATACTAATGCAACTATTATGGTTAAAAAACCATACCCCCCACACAGTACCTTCAAAGGCCACCTCGCCAAAAATTCCCTATCGTTTATTATCAGAGTAAAAGGGTCGCTGATCACACTTGAGCTTCGTGCGAGATATTCTTTCATCTGCGGAAAAGCTGGTCCCAGTAAATCATAGGCATTAAACCGATAATCTCCTATGGGAAACAAATAGGCAAAAACCGCCATCTTTAA
>CASPLG010000129.1 GCA_949422855.1 uncultured Eubacteriales bacterium
TTGATTATTTTTTCGTAGATTTTTTCCTTTCTCTTGTTTAATTTTTGGGGTCTGTGTAGTTTTGCTATTTTTGTGTTGCGGGGGTATAGCTCAGCTGGGAGAGCACCTGCTTTGCAAGCAGGGGGTCAACGGTTCGATCCCGTTTATCTCCACCATCGGTCTAGATTTTGTATTTGGATTTTGTCGCTTTTGCGTTGAGTTAGAGGTAAAATGGAGAGTCTTTATGCGAGTCTCGTAGAGTATAATAGGAAGGGTATGTCATCTTTTCATACGCCGGGGCATAAGGGTGTGAGGTTGTTTGATGAGGATGTATGGGGTTTAGATTTGACGGAGATTCCTGGAGCTGATAGTTTGTATGAGGCTAGAGGGGTTTTGCTTGAGTCAGAAAAAAGGGCAGCTGGGCTTTTCGGGTCTGTTAGGACTCTTATTTCTGCCGGGGGTAATACGCTGTGTATCCAGGCGATGTTGAGGCTCGCAGCTCTTGATGGAAGACTGATTTTGTCGGGAAGAAATGTCCACAGGTCGGCGGTTTCGGCGATGGCTCTCCTCGATATACAGCCTTGTTGGGTTGATATGGCAAGAGATGCCGGGTACGGCATGCCGGGGAGAGTGAAGAGTGAAGACATTTTAGACAAGCTGGACAGTATGGGAGAGGTTTGTGCAGTATATATAACCAGCCCGGATTATTATGGCGTACTTTCGGATATAAAGTCAATAGCAAGAGAATGTAGAGACAGGGGATCGCATCTTATTGTTGATAATGCACATGGGACGCACCTTAAATTTCTGAAGAATTCCTTACATCCGCTTGATTTGGGAGCAACGATGTCTGCTGATTCGGCACATAAGACACTACCCGTCATGACCGGAGGAGCTTGGCTTCATATATCAGACTGTGAATTGTCTCAACGTGCAAAGGAATCTATGGCGGTGTTTGGCTCGACCAGCCCATCGTATCCTGTTATGTGTTCATTGGATATGTGTTTGGAGTATCTTAAAGCAAGAGGATACCAGGACTTTGAAATTTTAAACAAAAAGGTGAATTCTATCAAGAGTATAGCTATCGATAAGGGGATTTTTTTGCCGTCCGGAACGTGTGACCCAACTAGGATAACACTGATGGCCTCTTCAATAGGATACAGCGGCTATGAATTTGCAGATTATATGAGAAAGAACAAAATAGAGCCTGAATTTAGCGATGAAAATTATGTCGTTTTTATCCCATCTCCCTTTAACTCTGAGGAGGACTGGGCCCGTCTGGAGAATGCATTATGTAAAATTCCGATAAAGGAAAAGAGAAAAATTTGTGAGGGTGACAACTATATTGAATTACCTGAAGTTAATATGACTTTAAGAGAGGCTATGTTTTCTGCACATACTTTAGTGGATGTTGAGAAGTCTTTAGGTAGGGTGGCCGGTGAGATAGTTTGCCCTTGCCCGCCGGGGGTACCGGTTGTCATGCCCGGAGAGGTTATCGGTGAGCGGGAAAAGAAAGCATTGGAGGCCTATGGAGTTTCCAGAGTGCATGTGGTGAGATGATTTTATCCTAAGATTAAGGGTTGTATATTTTTTAATGAAATGTTTACAAAATTTTCAACGTTACAATTTGAGCACACACCTTTTTGGAGCTTTACTCAAGTTAATAAACAGTAAACTCTAAATAAATTATATATTAATTTTCTATATGCTTGCTAGTGAAAATTCTTTGCAAGACTTCTACGGTTTGAATTTTTTTACGTAATTTGTAGATAAAATTATATATTTTAGCGTCTTAAAATACGAAGTTAGTGTGATATATGTAAAAAAATCAATAAATATAAAAAATGTATTGACAAGCATATCCTAAAGGTGTTAAAATATTCAAGCGCGTGAGAAATCATTGTCGCTGAGGGCTAAAAATGGGCTTATAGCTCAGATGGTTAGAGCACACGCCTGATAAGCGTGAGGTCGGTGGTTCAAGTCCACTTAAGCCCACCAGGCTATGGATTGTGTTCTGTAGCTTAGTATGGACATTGAAAAGGGAATAGAAGAGAAGAATTAGAGGAGAAGCAGGAAAGC
>CASPLG010000130.1 GCA_949422855.1 uncultured Eubacteriales bacterium
GCAGGCCGTTTCCGTAATACAGCGTCTGAAGGGGGCCGTTTTTGTGATAGTGGTAGGAGGCCAGCACGTGCTCCGGTCCTTCCGTTACCTGCGTCAGACGGTCCAGTGTGTCATGGATATAGCGGACCGTTCTCCCTGTGCGGTCGGTCAGGCCGGACAGGTTGCGGTTGCATATTCTGAGCAACAGAATCTTTACTCTTCCGCATCTTCATGCAATGGGAAATACGCTATGAACCTGCCTTCTGTAAGTTTTCCTTCCCAGCCACACGGCCACCCGCCCAGTTCATAGATTTTAAACATTCTTTCAAAAAAATCATGTTGATAACTACAGACTTTTCTGCTTTGTATACACGAGCGTAAATCTTCATAGATTTCAGCTTCTACAGACAAAGCCTCCTCACTATAAGTAATCTCATCCTCTTCTCCAACTTCTACAGATCTTACTTCTTTACTAATATTCTTATAATCAGATTCTTGATACACTACCCCCACACTTCACTAAACTGATGTTCTCTTATGTCAGTCCATGTCATTCCTCTTACTTCACCTTCAAAATTCATTTTTTCAAATGCACAAAAATTTGCTTCTTTAAAATCATGTATAATCTTAAAATCATATGTTCCATCTTCTATGCATCTAAAAAGATGCATTTTTTTAATAGATTCTCTCATCTGCTGTACAGCAGTGCGGTTATCCTCCATATCTGCTCAACCACCTATCAATCAGATTCATCGTGCGCACACCTCTTTTTGCTCCAAAAATCTTATTACTCACATTTTTTAATCCAAAAGAGGGTTCAATTCCCCGCAGCTTACTGCGAGGAGTTTCATTCTACTATTCTATCTGACCAGTAATCGCACTGCCAGTGCCGAATATTTTATCAGTCTGCAAGGCGGAGGAAGGAAGCGATGCGGTGGCATCGTTGACTGACGACAATACAGCAGATGGCAAAACAGGCAGTACTGAAAGTGTGATTACTGACCGGATAGAGCACTACTTGCCTCTTGATTAAATTTATTCCATAACAGTTTTGATAAATTTATACCATAAATCTTCTTTGCAATCTGGCACTATTAAATCATATTTTATTCCAGATACATAATTTATGATAAAATCATTGAAATTACTAATGAATATCCATTGGCGGTTTTTCTCCAACTCTCCATTAAATATATATACATCATCAGAATCTTGTTTTAACACTAATGGAACATAGTCAACCTGACCAATACATAAACACCCCGTAAGATCAGACAGCATATACTGATTTCTGGCAAGATCTTTATAACTCCAAAGATCAATTGAACCTGCTCTTAACCCATCTGAGATTTTTAGAAAATCATAATAAATCCCATGTTCTTCAACCAGAGGATTTCCAGCATTAATTTTACCAAATATAATACTCTCCGGTCTTTTCTCCAATTCTTCCTTTAATTTCAAAATAATATGTTGCACAATTATACTCCTTTTGCTTAAATGAGAAAATCCTTATTTACCATTTGATTTTTATTTTAATAGGTGTTCCTACTGGCAAATTACGTATTTGCCCTCTTATTTGAATTGTACCAATATGCCAATTTGTAAACGAATCCAAAAATCTCAAATTAGAAACTGTATCTGGTCCTCCCAACTGTAACTCCCATATGTGATCTGGTTGCATACGAGTAACAACTCTATTTATCAATGCATTTGCAAATTCTGGATTAGTAGTGCCATATTGACCCCAAATACGTTGAATTATATCCTGTCTATAATTTCTTGTTACCAAAGGATTCCTTTGTACCGGATTCTCTGCTCTATATAGTAATCCCTTCTCTCCTAATTCCATTAATTCATTTGCTTTTCTATAAAATTGATTTTTGTCCATCCCTTCTACATATTC
This sequence comes from uncultured Eubacteriales bacterium, assembly GCA_949422855.1. Taxonomy (GTDB): domain Bacteria; phylum Bacillota; class Clostridia; order Oscillospirales; family Acutalibacteraceae; genus CASPLG01. The sequence goes on from CASPLG010000130.1 coordinate 1,883, forward strand.
AAGAGTGATTTCTGTAGCTTCTAAATTTTTCGTTCTATTTATTTTTTCGAAGCCATCTATTATTTCTTCGGCATTAGGATTTGTCTTCCCGCCCGGACACAACTGCGCATACCCGCTCGGATCATAATACATCACCGGGTTATTCGCACAGTATGCG
>CASPLG010000131.1 GCA_949422855.1 uncultured Eubacteriales bacterium
AACTTGACAAAAATATTTTTTTATGATAGTATAAATATATTTAAATGACACAAATTAAGGAATGTTGAAGAAAGAAGGGTTTATAATGTCGGTTAAAAATGTGAAAAAGTTTTTAGATTTGGCAAAATCAAACGAAAAATTGCAAAAGGAGTTAATTTTAATTAACAAAAAATTGCAAAAAGAAGAGGGGAACGAGGTAAAATTCATTGCAGATAATATTGTTCCACTTGCAGAAAAGAATGGCGTAACTTTTACCGCAAAGGACTTTTTGAAGTACGCATATGAGCAAATATCTACGCTAAGCGAAGAGGACTTGTTAAACATAAGTGGAGGAATATCTGCACGAAATACTGCAGCCGCTTTGCTGGTTACGTTTTTAGGTTCGCTTGGTGTCGGAGCTACGGTAAATCTTTTGAATTTATCACAAGAAGACGGCCAGAGTGTGGTAAGAAAAGCGGAAAAAAATAGTGGCGAAGATTCACGTAATAATCAGGACGAGTTAAACTCTAATGTGCAAAGTGATGTTGATAAGACGATGCCAGAGTCTGGTCAAGAAACTAATGTAAATGAAAAAAATAATAATGAAAGTGAGGACAAACCTGTTGAAAACGTTACTAAGAACGATAATGAGGCCTCTAAAACAAGTGAAGCAGAGCAAAAAAACCGCAGAGAAGCAATGCGAAATAAAAATGTAGTTTTGCCTAATAGTAATGCAAAAAGCACTCCGGCAGTGCCCCAAATAAACGTTGCACCGCCACAAGCAAATAATGATAAAAATTCCACATCACCATTAGCTCCTGGTGTTACAGGTTCAGAAAAGCATGCTAAAGTTGGTGGCTATGGACCAGCTGTTGCAGATTCAAAAAACAAACCATTGACAGCTGATGAAGCAAGTTATTTGGTTAAAAATCTTAAAAAGAGAACAAGCTTGAAACTTAACAAAGAAGACTCAAAAGATAAGAAGGCTTATAAATTATTAGAGCGCTTTACTATAACCAATACTGAAATTCTTGCTCAATACATTAACAGCACAGTATTTAGTTTTGAAGGTCAACAGTTTGATAAAAAAATAAAAGGCGGAATACCTGCAGGAAAAAGTAAAACAAGTGAACGGTTGGTAATACCGTTTGGAAACGAATCTCGACTATTGCAAATGGCGGCACATGAAAATTTTGGACATATTATATATCCGAAAGTTGCAACAACTGATACAAAAAAAGCAGATACTGCTAAACCAGCAACAAAAACCACCGCTAAGGTAGCGGCAAAAAAAGATGACAATGCAAAGCCAGAGATTAAAGATGCCGCCAAACCAGCGACTAAGACTAAACTAGCAACTAAAACTGCTGTATCAACGGCTAAAAAGGATGAAACTGGGGAATCAGGATCTAAGAAAGACGAAGAAGAAAAACCAGCTACACCGGTAACGAATGAGGATGCAACTAAAAAAGCTGTGAAACCAACCGATGAAGCTAAAGGATTAGCAATAGCTGTGACCAAGGTAGACGACCTTGATGCAAAATTGGCTGAGCTTTCTAATACTGGAGTTACTGGGGAAGAAGAGCATGCTGAAAATGTTGGCGGATATATTAGGGATTATTCGTCTTGGCGTTTGTGGAATAGAACAGTTACTAGTCAGGCCGAGCATTTAGTTGAATTTTTAAATAGTTTGCAAAGAACAGAAGATGACGTGCCAGACTTAAGGTATGTAAGCGAAGAAACACGTGCCCGTTTAGAAATGGACATAATACATGTAGCAAAACAACTTAGGCCTGATCCTAATAATGAAGAAGAAAAAACTTTGCAAGGAGGTTATAATCCAGTCCAAAAAATAGCTAGAGAAAACGCTGATATGTTGTTAACTTTGGCCAAAAACATATTGACTTCAGGAACGGTAACTCCAGGCCTTGTGCTTGAAGCAATAAAAGATAATATACCATCAAGTGACGAAACAAGAAATTTACCAGATTTGCTTGGACCTACTGAAGAAGAAAGAAAAATAGACTTACCAGATTTGGATGGTAGTAATGCGGCG
>CASPLG010000132.1 GCA_949422855.1 uncultured Eubacteriales bacterium
ATACGAAATTTTACGGGTAGAACATATAAAAACACAATTAGAAGAAAACGGTATTTGGAGCCTACATGAAGTTAAAAATTTAGAAGAATTAATAACAGATATAGCTAAATATTCAACTTATTTTACAGCAAACCATCTTGCGCTCAGACCTTCCACTCAGTTATCAAAGCTAGAAAGAGAAATAAGAGAAGATTCAAAGTTTTTAAGATTAGCCGGGGAAGCTCAAGCCAAAAGTGAAGCAAGTAAGAACGATAAAGAGGGGGGGGGCCATATAACGTTTGCAGAAAACGTTGTAAAGCGTCCACGAATTTACACTAAAGAATATAATAAAGATGTTGCGCCAAAACTCGCGCAGAAAAATATGGAAAAAAAGTTAAACGAAATCAAAAATAGACATCAAAAAAGGAAAATGATACGGCAGCTGGAGCAAAAAAATCAAATAAAGAAAATTAGGACTGAGCAACGAGAACAATATAAAGGACTAGCTGTTCGTTTGAGTTCTAATTACCCTATTGAAAATTTTGAACAAAACCCTAAACTTGGTAAAAAGACAGAAAAATTGTTAAAGGAGTTTACCCAAAACACTGTTATTAATGGAGGCGGCACATTTCTTCGTTATAATGATACGGACGTGGAAGTTTATATAAATGATAATGTCGCTGAGACGTTGTTTAAATATGCTGCGATAAAGGAAGGCCCTATTTATTTTGACACGACTGATACTGAAGATTACGATAGTTTAGTAAACGAGGCCATGAGGTGTGTGGTACTTAACAACGGACACGCTAAAAATATAATTAATGCAGCCGAAGATGCAGAAATAGATGGAAGAGAAAATTTAAAAGAGTTGTCAAAAGCCTTAACTGAAATAAAAAATAAGGGCACGTATGACCATCTACCACAGTTTATGAAAGACATGACTTCAAATCTTTTAGTTGAGGCAGAAATTGCAAATGAAAGGAAATTTAAGAATTTAGGTAAGGAGGACGCAGAATGATAACTTTTTTAGCCGAAAAAGAATATTTAACTCCGCCGGACAGCGAGCGCGTGACCGCGCAGGACAAATCGCGCTTAGGCTGAGTTCGAAACTTTATTTTTCTCCTTGCGAAAAAATGCTGTTGCGTGCAAAAAGACTGCTTATTTGGCTAGAATTCGAGCGCAACGGACTTTTCTTTTGCCAAGCTTTTAGTACCATAAAAGAGTAGATGTTAAACGAAAAAACATCTACTCTTGTTAATTTTAATAAGGGAGTAATTGGTGTTGCGAGCGAGCTTTAGGATTAAGAACATCCGTGAAAGAAACAGCAAGCCAGCCCTTATTATAAACATTCGATTAAGCAGGTTGAAACTCATAAAAGGAGCTTTCGTGTAACGAACTAAAATGAAGTTAAATAAGTGGGACTGGAAACAATTACAAAGATTCTTAGGAGGTAAAATTATGATAAGCGTGGGAGTAGACGTGTCGAAAGAAAAGAGCACAGTGTGTATCATGAAACCATACGGTGAAATATTACCAAGCCTTTTGAAATATCTCATGTAGAAAAAGATTTAAGTGAATTGGCGAGTATGTTATTACGACTTGATGGTGAAGTGCGAGTAATTATGGAAGCAACTGGTGTTTACCATTGGCCGATACTGATGTATTTAAAAGAGCATGGATTCTTCGTATCGGTCGTAAATCCGTATGAAATGAAGAAGTATCCGCACTCAGGGTTTGAGACGTGTAAAAACTGACAAACAGGATGCAATCACAATTTGCAATTATGGGCATGACTATTGGTATCAGCTGAAAGATTATGAAGCTATCGGTGCGATTTATGAAGAACTAAAATTATTGGGTCGACAGTATCGGAGTTACATGAAGATGCACATAGAAAGTGTACAGAACCTTACGCATTTGCTGGATTGTGTTATGCCCAGAATCAAGCCGCTACTGGGTGGTTGGAATGAGTCAAGTGGAAAAAATAAATTAGCTGACTTTGCAAATGAATATTGGCATTACGATAACATAACGAAAAAGTCCGAAAAGCAGTTC
>CASPLG010000133.1 GCA_949422855.1 uncultured Eubacteriales bacterium
AACAAAAAGACACTTTTTAAGATTTTCCCCTCTGAGATGTCCTAAAAAATCATAAAGCATCTTTAATTTTTATAAATTTACTTTATAAATTACTCTAACAATAGTGCTTACAACCTATTGAACGTGACATGTTATTAATTAATGTAAAAAAATAGAAATTAAAATTATAAACATTATACAAACTTTAATTAACGACAAATTTAGAGCAAAATCTAATTCCAATAAATGGTATTATCATCATAGAAATTAAAGAGGAGGTGAGATTATGTTTAAAAAGGCACTTGGCCTACTTGCAACTTTTGCTTTTGCTTTTGCTTTTGCTTTTTTCGGATTACCCCAAAAAACAAATATTGCTGAAAGTTTAACAGGGGAGCATACTTCTATTTTAGATTGCCATTAGCGTAGATATATGGGATAATTAGATGTAAAAATTTATTTCTACTTCAATTAAAACTCAGGAAGATCCTTTGCCGATAGCACACTCAGGTTCGTTCGATGCAGTCATTCAGCAGTATGAAGAAATCAAAACTCAGGAAGATCCTTCTCAGAGAATGTATAGCGCACAACTCCTCATGGATGAAATACAGTATTGGCAATCTCGAATCGAACAAAACGAAGCGGAAATTGCAAGATTAGAAGAAACTATGGGGTATCAGGATGTGGAAAACTGAAAGACGGGGTGTTGGATTGGTCGATGGCATTGGCGGATGGTTTTAGTTCCAAACACATAAAGTAAGGATTTTTTAAAATGATAAAAAAGGAGAAAAAATTTATGATGAAGAAGAAAATTGTCAACAAAGCAGTAGGTGGTATTTTTTCAGCTGTTGTATTAATCGGTCTTTCAAATAATTTTGCTTTTGCGGGCAGATTTGCCAGCATCATGTTAGTCGGAAATCTGAGGGGTGGAAAAACACAAATTTTCAGGTGCCTTTGCGGTAATAATTACAATGGCGACGACCCTAATGCGGGAAATCAGCAATCAACAACCGAGGCAACACATACGATTTTGGATCTGAAAGATGATCAAAATCAGCCCGTGGCAATAACCCGGCTTTATGATACTCCGGGTATGGACCGGTATTATGATGCGGTGGTTGAAATGGCACGTCATTGCAATATTGCGGTTATCGTTCATGACACTATGCAGGAAACTGACGAAGAAGAAGGGAGGAGAAACACTGAGTATTTTTCTGGACTTTTTCGCGATTTGCATAATAGAATGCCCGTCGGTGGTCAAATATTCCTTGCAGGCAGCAAAATAGACAGGAGCGGGGAAAACGCTATTGTTTATTCTAAAAATTGTAGGATGCTAAGTGATGTTGCCCAGTTCCTTAACTGTAGGCTTTGCTTCGTATCCGCTAAAACGGGTGAGGGTCTTGGTGATCTTATGAATCACATAAAAACAGCTCTTTCCGAGATCAATCTTCCCGTAGCAGATACAGAGGATACCTATAATAGCTATCAATTGATCCCGGATCCAAAACTCACCGGTCGAATTGACGTTCTTACAGCGGATAAGGCAAGACTTGAGGCTGAAAAGGCTCAGTTAAATGCTAGAATTGCTGCATTAAACGACCAAGTTAATACTCTTAACGGGCAAAAAACGAGGGTCGAAAATGAGAAGGCTGCACTAAATGGCCAAGTTAATACCCTTAACAATGATAAGCGATTCCTGCAAACCCGCAAGGGAGAGCTCGAAAGCGAGAACTCTACACTGAGAAGTAGAATCAGTGCTTTGGAAGATGAGAAAGCCGAGCTAAATCGTAGGATTGATGCTGTTGAAACTGAAAAATCCAGACTAGGTAGGAGGGTTGATACTGTTGAGAGCAGAAACTTTATCGAACGAATATTTAATACGGATTTTTAGCACAAAAATCAATCCAGAGTTTAATATAATATTGGGGAGGTCGTAACATGAAAATTTGTATGAAGCGTTTAGCACTATACACTTTGGCACTGTTTGGTTTTCTATGCGTGGGTTGGCAGGCCCACGCTTTGCCTCCGG
>CASPLG010000134.1 GCA_949422855.1 uncultured Eubacteriales bacterium
CAACGCCGGAATCAGGCCAAGGCACGCGGACTTATACCATCAAAAAGGGCGATACGTTGTGGGATATCTCAAAAAAATATTTGGGCACAGGCACGAGATACCCCGAAATCATGAGCTTGAACGCGCTTAAGTCAACCACAATTTACCCCGGCCAAATTTTAAGAATACCGAATTAACGAGGTGCGATATGGAAAACAAAACTTTCGGAATCGAGGCTTTTGCGATTTTAATCGAAGGCATAATAACTTACACGAATCAATTTTTAATTCAAGAAAATTTCTGTTGGCAGATGGCGCTGAGCCTGGCTTTAGGAATCATCGTAGCGGTTTCATACAAACTGGACTTGCCATCGTACTTTAATTTAGAGTCTGATATCCCCTACGTTGGCTGCGTTTTAACCGGCATTTTGCTTTCTCGCGGCAGCAACTACCTTTTCGATCTGCTAGAGAAAATCTTGAAATTACAATAGAAAAACCGACAAAAAATTAGCGTCTCTTTCAACAAGAGGCGCTTTTTTATTGCCCTTAATCTATATTAGCCCTTTTATAAGGGTGAGACTCATCCGTTAAGCCCACTAAATAATCAATGCTTGTTCCGTAAAAATCTGCCAATTTTATAAACATTTTCGCTGTCCACTCTATTTTTCCTGTTTCATACTGAGAATAAATATTTTGCGCAATGTTTAATAGTTTGGCTAAAGTAGTTTACTTTATATCATTATCTTCACGCAAAGACCTAATATTTTCAAAAATCATAACATCCACCTCGTAGATATTATGATTTATCTGAAATATAGATATTATTTTTTATCTGTAATTCAGATAAAATATTAAGTAATTAGTATTTTAACGACTTAATTACAACAAAGAACATGCAAAAAACAAGTTAAGATGGCCAAAAGCAATATCTGATGAATAAGGTTTTGCCGAAATAAGCTTGGATGTTATAAAAAGTAGAAGAAATATTTTTAATACTTCATAAGTCATCTTCAAAATTAAACAAGTCATTTGGGCTGCATTCTAAAATTATACACAAAGCTTCTATATTTGCATATTGAATAGATTTTGTTTGGTTGTTTATCATTCTCATAAAATTTTGATAACTCATTCCCAGTTGCTTATAAAGCCAATAATTAGTTTTACCTTTTTCTTTTAAAATTTCTGAAACCCTGAGTTTTAACATACAGAACCACCGGTTTAATGTTTTTGTTAGATATTAAAACATTAACCATCTTTACATGTAGATTTTTGCATTATATAATATGTTAGTCTATATAAGTATGGGTGGGGTTATTCATGAAGACTAAAAGTTGCTTCTTCGAGGGAAATCTTAGTGACGATAACCTTGAAGAGAATAAGGAAAATTTAAAAAAAGAAATTAAAAAGGTGACAAAAAAATTCAAGGTTACAGAATTTTATGTTGGTGCAGAAAGTGATTTTGATAGGCTGTGCTTGGAGTGCCTTGAAGAAATAAAGGGAGAAAATCCGGATATAAAGCTGTGCTTAGTATTAACCAAACCACCTTCAAAATCCGAATTTAGCGAAGCATTTTTAGAGATATTTGATGAGATAACACATCTCAATTTTGAAAAAATCACCACAGTTCGTGAAATTAAGCACAGTTAACTGGCTTATTGATAACTCTGATTATCTAATTTCTGTTAAAGAAAGTAGCGGCAAACAAGTGCCAGAACTGGCAATAAGAGATTTATCAGATAAAGACTTGCTATTTTTTACAGTCAGGCTAAAAATGTTACGGATAAAAAGCGGTTTGTCGCAGGTAGAGCTTGCAAAAGCCGTAAACGTTCTGCAATCGGAATGTATGAACAAGGGCGACGTGAGACGGACTTCCCAAACCTTTTTATCTATTTGCTTGGTGCTAGGAACCACGCCAAATTATATTTTAGGCCAAGATAAAAAGTTCAAGCCACGCCTAATCGAAATAGATGAGGTTTTGTCTGAGTTTAC
>CASPLG010000135.1 GCA_949422855.1 uncultured Eubacteriales bacterium
GAGCAAAAAGAAGCACTGAATTTTTCGCTTCTTGATGTACTTTTAGAAAACAGTGATTATTTTGAAAAAAGAGATCAGTTGTTAAAACAGTTGTCAGATGAAACGGAATTGTGTTGGCAATTTATAGATGAGTATATAGATAAAGCCAAAAATCCGGATTTATTTATTGCTGTATTGGCAAAATTCTGGAAAAATATGTGGAATTATATTTATGACAGTCAGATTTTAACAGAGGAACGAAAAGATAAATACTTAAATCTTATTTGCAATAACACAGAAATAGAAGATATCCTCAATTTGAATAAAGATAAGAAACTACAAGCATACTTTGTGGAAAAGAAAGATATATTGAGACGTATAATAGGAGTCCCCTTAGAAAGAATGAAATGTATCATCGAAGAATGCGGTATTATATTTCAAAATATTAATACGGACGTATGCAATGATGAATTATTAAACTGGATATTCGATGAGGGATATTTTGATGTTAATATTGAGATGATTCAGTGCATTTTTGAAAAGAAGAAACCAGAAGCAATGGAAAATCTTTTAAAGAGAAATTATACCGAGATACGAGAGTTGGAATATTATTCTTTGCCTATACATATTTATTTGAATATTTCTCAGTATATAGAAAATGTTTTCCTGAAGTTGGAGACAAATACAGAGGAATCATTGGAGTCTGTTTTGGATCTTTTGAAAAGAGTGGAAGAGGTTGAACATGCCTGTGAAATTATTCAAAAGGAAAATGTAGTATTAGATGATCTGAATAACTGTTGTTCTGAAGTTTTGCAGGAGGAACCTGATTCCATAAAGCAAGTATGGAATGCATGGATCAAAAACCAGAAGTTGGAGGTGAACTGGGATAATTTATTTAAATATTGGGATAAATTTGGTATAACAGACGAATTGCTGTTTTGTATAAAATATGGAATTGATAAATTAGAGAGAGATACTTGTCCTGAAAGTATGGATCTGGCATTTGTAGATGAGATAATTAAAAGTGATTTGGAGGAACAATATTTTGCCCGTTTCATGAATTGTGTTCCTGAAATCGATTGTAACATTAAATTAGATTTGATAAATAAATCTCATGTGAAAATATTGATTTTGAAAAAGTGTTTTGTATTTTCTCAACAGTTTGCCAAGAGTGTCAAACAGATTTATCCGGATTTGTATGTTATAACATTGCTAACTAATTATGAGTCTGTTTTTGCAAGTCCACAAGATTATGTAATTAGTTCAGATGAACTGGAGCAGATCCTTAACAGTGAGATAATTGATGATTCGGTAAAAATTCGATTTATTGAACAGAAAGCGGCAATTCCATATTCTTCTGCTATTGCTTCGTATTTACGGAATGTAAGTTGTACGCTGACTAAAGAAATGTACCGAAATGCATGGGAAGTGCTCGAAGAAAATCAGCGGTACGCTTTATTTCTTAACCAAATTCAGATTCTTAGTGAGGATGATATTTCTGAATGTTTTAAAGAATTGGGGGAGGAATATCAGAAGTTTGCAGACAGGACACATCGACATGATGAAAGGCTTTATGACAATGAGTATAATAGAAAGCTAGTTGAACACCTTAAAAAAATAACATATATTACAAGTTTTAAAGAGGAATTCAAAGAAGTATGGGACGAAAATTCTCACAGAATGAATAGGGAAACATGGCTTCGATGCAGGATAAAACAGAAGGGATAAATTTACCGGGTAACTGAACAAAAACCAAAATGAAATTTCAGGAGGAACATACATATGAAGGATATGATTGCAAACTGCGGACTGGACTGTGAAAAATGCGACGCCTATCTCGCGACGATCAACGACGATCAGGCGCTGCGTGAGAAAACTGCGAAACTGTGGGCCAAGTTAAATGATGCTCCCATTCTGCCCGAGCATATCAACTGTGAGGGCTGCCGTGTTGACGGAATGAAGACCATATACTGTGA
>CASPLG010000136.1 GCA_949422855.1 uncultured Eubacteriales bacterium
ATTATAAAATTCATTCACTAAATCCTGCAATTCTTTTTTAGTCGCTTCCACATCAGCTAAATCATCTACAGAACTTGCTCTATTTAAAACCCATGCTAATCTATTAAACCTTCCTGTAATATCATCTTTCCGAGTAACCTGATTATTATCCGCTACCTTCAATTTTATGCCAGATTTTTTACATACATCTATTATTTGTTTTCCATTAATGTCCTCAGCACCAGGCACTTCAAAAGTCTCTTGCCTCGGGTTATAATAGTACCGTGCTAACAATTCTGCCCATCCTTTATATTTTTTTGCATCTTTATCAGACAAATCATTTATAGTATTTATTCTGCGAGAAGTTTTTAATAAGCTATCAAATATTTCTGCCATCTTTGAGTTGTTGTTTGGCATCTTATTAAGTTTGGCAATAAGAGGAATACCAGATTCCTCTGCAAACTTTTGTACAGCATTCAGCTCTTGTAAAGTTTCTGCATTTAAGGTCCCACTTATTTCTGGCATTTTAGTCTTTGCATTCCAGGTTTCCCCAATAAACATTTCTATATTTTTTTTCAAAGCTTCCACTGTGTTCTTATGCACGTCGAATATGCTTTCGCACATACTAACAACCGGGTATAGGTCATGTAACTGCTGTATTGGTGATAATTTTTCAAAACCCCGAGCGGAAGATAAGTACTGTACAGCATAATTCGAATCATAGTGTTTTTTTATTTTTTCTAGCTTTGATGCAAAATTATTTTCTTCCTTATTTAGTTTTTTCATTTTTTCTCGCCAAGTTTCCTGGTCCGAAATTTTTTCTAAATCTTTTAAAATCCTTTCAAAATTTTCTTTACCAACTAAATTTATATAAAAGTCTTTTCTTATTTCGCCTGTATTTGGGTCTATAGCATTCATTAATATAACTCTCTCTACATTTTTTAAAGCTTCCTCAGTTTCTTTTGTCACATCAGTTGAAGAAGAACTAATAAAATCGTATACATTGTTAATTTGCTCCTCTAAGCTTGCACCTTCCGGGGACGGTATAAAATTCCTTGCAGAATAAACTTCTTTATATTCATCATATATGTTGCGCAAATGCTGCACTTTATAGGAATTATCATGTGTTTCTTTAACTTCATCAAGTAAATTCTCTATATCCCAGATTAAGTCACCCAGGTTAAATCCCTCTGGCAAATCTTTTATTGATTGTACAAATTTTACTACTTCATATAAATAATCTAACCTTTCATCAAGACTCATCTTCCCTTCATTTTCTTCTTTAACCGATAGTGGCGTATAGTAATTCGGCACAGCAGCCTTTAATTTTTGCGGAAGCTCCTTTAAAAACTTCAAAGCCTGACCTTGTTTGCTATTCTGAAGCTCACCGTTAAATAACCATGATTTTTCGCCTAATTTTACTGTACCATCCTCAGAAACTGTAAAGTTAAGGGTTTTAATCATGTTGAATATCTTCCCAAGATCACTTGTAAACGCCGGCAAGTTTTCTATTTGGTTGGGGTTTTTTATGTTATTTTCAGATAAATATTTAAGCATATTGTCTTTAACGGCCTCAACAGATCTACGGTCACTAAGCCATAGTGATTCATATGGCTTAGCTTTTTGTGGTTTCTCCGCTTCATCATTAGCTGCATTTTGGGTAGCAGCTTGCGTTTGTACTTGCTGAGGCGCTGAGCTCCCTTTACCGTCGTCTGCAAAACTCATCAGAGAGCCCGATGCAAACGGTAGCGTCAGCAATGCTCCCAAAGTAATTGCGAAAGTTTTTGGTGAAACACCTCCACTAACGTTTAAAAGGTCCTCTCGAGTTAATTCTGGCGGCAGCTTGGAATTCGTATAATCTAAGAAGTCTTTTGCCGTAAAGCTTATACCATTTTCTTCTGCAAACGGAATGATCTTTTCATTAATGGCCTG
>CASPLG010000137.1 GCA_949422855.1 uncultured Eubacteriales bacterium
TGTTTTGTCTTGGCTCTCGTTTAAAAATTCATTAAATTTCTTGCCTGTATCCCGTTCAATTTTTTCGGTCACAGCCTGAATAATTAACCCATTTTTACTGCATCCGAATTTTTCGCAATAATCGTTTACGGCGATTATCTCGTCATTTCTAAAGTATGTGGACACCTTTTTATAATTTTTTTCAGTGTATTTACGGCTAGCCCTAATCTGGGCTTCCGAACTTTTTGGCATTTCTTCCTCTCCTCCTTTCACACTTTGCAAGGGTACATCTGAAAATTTTACCGTTATTATACCAAAAATATAATTAATGTCAAATAGTAAATATACACAAAACATATTTATAACTGCATGATATTATCTATTATTAAATAGCTAAAAAATATTGATAATATAACAACTCTATGATGTAATATAAGAGTAATAAAGATTAAGTCAAAACGGTGGATAACGGCAGTTGGCTTACAATTACAAAACAGAAATTTTCGCAAAAAGGAGAAAATGAAGAATATTGATATCTCTAAAGTTCTTGACGTACGTAAAAACGTATAATATAATATAAAGTGAGGTGATTTATATGTATAACACGAATGTAACTAACGCACGAGCTAATCTGTATAATCTGATAAATATGGCTATTGATAACGACGAAATAATAAATATAAACACAAAAAATGGAAATGCCATACTAATTAGCGAAGAGGATTATAACTCACTGATTGAAACCCTTTATTTATCATCAGACCCGGAATATAAAAAGTCTTTAATTAATGGAAAGGATACGCCAATTGGGGAGTGTATAGACGAGGAAAAAATTGAATGGTAGAGTTTAAAATCAAATTTACAAAACAAGCAGTAAAAGATATACAATATTTAAAGTCCGCTAACCTCTCAAAAAAAGCTAAGAGATTAATTGGTATCATAAAAGAAAACCCTTACCAAAACCCTCCGCCGTATGAGAAGTTAGTGGGAGATTTAGATGGTATGTATTCAAGGAGAACTAACATCCAACATAGGCTAGTGTATGAAGTCTATGATGACAAAAAAATGATAAAGGTTATTAGAATGTGGAAACACTACGAATAAATCTCACAACAACGCTCGTCAATGGGCGTTTTTTATGTGTAAACTAAAATTATAAACTATTGCAATTGTGTAAATTTTCACTTTCACTTTTTTCCTTTAAAAACTCATCAAAGCTTTTTCCGGTGTCTCTTTCGATCTTTTCCTTTATTGCCTCCATAAAAAAGTTATTTTTAGATTTACCAGTTCTACAAATATAATGCTCTATTTTTATACCTTTTTCCTTAGTGGTAATTAAGCTAAATCTATGTGAGTTTTTTCTGTCCGATCTCTTGTTACTTTCCTTTTTTTTATCTGTTAATGGCATAAAATCACGTCACTTTCTACATTTTCATGTAATTGTACATTAAAATCCCGTATTTTGCAAATCCAATTGTTTATGTATTTTATACAAAATATAACACATATTACGTTCTATAAATTACACATAATTTGAAATAAAAGCTTGATTTGTCACGTATTACGTGCTATAATATAAGAGTAATAAAGAGAGGGCCAAACGGCGGGGAGCGACAGTTGGAACTCAATCTTAAAAAGATAATAAAACAAAGGAGATTTTAAGGAATAATTATTGAAAACAAAACAGATTTAGAGAGAAGAAAACTAGAAATGTTAGCGCTTTTTGATGATTTAGAGTGTGAGGAAATACTAAACCTAGAGGAATATGTCAAGGGAAGATACTATTTTGACTATAAATTGGCATATTTAGAAAAAGCGATTGAACTTTTTGAAAGCGGTTTTTGTGGGTAGAGGTAAATAAATATGCAAAATGCAAAAGTTAGCTAATAAATCCAAAGAAAGAATTAATCAATAGA
>CASPLG010000138.1 GCA_949422855.1 uncultured Eubacteriales bacterium
TTGATAATGATTGCCATGATTCTGAATGAGAGAAATGTTTTATACATTTCAGAAGTAATTAACAATCTATATATCTAAATGTTTCCCTTTTTTAATGACAACCAGAACTCTTGTTTTCTTCCATTTCTATTGGAGGAATTCTTCACAATCCACATAAAATTAGGTGATTTGACAATCCTTGATATTATATTATTTAGATTGTTTTTATTAACAACTAGGAGCAATTTGCAGAAATTGTTGATCAACTTTAATAATAAATGGTAATATATGCTCCGGACTTCCACTCAAGATTGTAATAATGATATAGATAATTCAAAAGTTTACATTTATGATAACAATTATATCTATTATTCGTTTACAGAACTCGATACATAATATAGAACAACAAAATTGGTTGTAGTATGGGTTCGGCATCTACAAATTAGCAAAGAAAGAGGTTAGACATGAATTAATCAAAATGAAAAAGAATCATACTAAAATGTCCATGAAAAAATATATTTTGAATATATTATCAAACGTATTTTCCTCTCCAAATAATTCAATGTACAGTCCTTTAGTTACGATGATGCTAAAAACCATGACTTAATTAGTAATGTATATCATATCAATATTAATAAAAATTTCTAAATGGTTTAATCAGAATGTTATATTAGTTACTCATTTAAACTCCAAATAATCTATTTTATGGCAAGTGGAGTGTGCTTCCATTCTTAAGAGTAGATGGTCAACAAACTATGGAAATTGTATTGATGAAGTAATATATGCTAGGCTGTGTGTTAAATATAAAAAATGCATAAATACATGCTCATGCAAGTCAAAAGCTGCTGGTATGCCTGTTTTCAATGCATATTTAATCTGAAGTAATGTTTATACTTTATCAACAATATAATACATTACAATATTTTACATAATAGAGATATGGTATGGAGTGTAAATAATTTGGGCTATATATGCTCATTGATCTATTACAATCTCAGTTATAAGATAAATCAAGCCAATAAATAGGAAGATATAAAGTGATGAAGGCCAAGCAGATATCATGGAAATGACTTAAAATATGAGTAATGCATATTATTCAAAATGAAAAATCCATACATGGGAAAACAAAAGCAACTATCCATATAATGCCTAAAATTAAAGCAAATTGTAACAAATTATTTTCTCCAATTTTAAAAAAAGATATTATATTATGCGTTGTCTAAAGCGCTGGACTTTTTGAATGAAAATGCATTAACTTTTTGAATTCTTTTTTAATTCAATGTTAGCTTATAAATACAACTTTATTATGTTACCAAATTTTTTCCAAGTCTTAACCCCATCCGCGGGGTCTCGACTCCGCCTCGCTGCCGCTCGGCTGCGCTCGACGCCCGCTAGGGGTTGTGTAGACTGTGGAAAAATTATGTAAGCTATAAAAAGTTGCATAAATATAAGCTAATTATTATCATTATTTTTATGTAATTCAATGAGTCAATTCAAAAAGTCCAGCGCTTTAGACGCGCATATCAAACAAGAGCTTAATCTAATTGATGCAAATTCAAACTGTTTGTCAATCTAATATCTCTAAATGCAGTTTGGAGGACCCAATTTTATGGCATGCTTTTATCTCATTCTATGACATTCAAATTTTAAACCAATAATGAAAAACAGCAGTATTAACATATACTGACTCAATATGGACAATATCTAAAGATTCATGTGGAAGACTTGGGTATAACTCAGGATCTAATGTGCTTCTTGGTACCGTAAAAAGAGGCTTGCATGCCATTCCTAAAGACAAAATGAATGTAATGCATGTCTTTAAATCTTTACTTAAATATTCATTAAATAAATGGCGTATGATATCAGGACTTAATGTTTTTCCAAAGTTGATATAAATATAATCTGATAGTTCAG
>CASPLG010000139.1 GCA_949422855.1 uncultured Eubacteriales bacterium
AATGCCTGAAATACCACGGCACACCGGACAAGCCCGATATCAAGATCTTTGTGTCGCATAGGATTGACTTGGATAGTGAGACAATTGACAACCCCTTGTATATCCCGGTGCGGTGCGGCGCGGTGTACGACGAGCGCGAGGACGTTACCATGCTGGGGGATGATACGGGGGATAACATTTCGGAGAAGCGGGAGAGTTTTTGCGAGTATACCGTGATGTATTGGGCGTGGAAAAACGTAAATGCCGATTATTATGGGCTTTGCCATTATAGGAGGTACTTGTCGTTTTTAAATGACGATGTTCCAGGTGCGGCGCTCCGGCAAGGCCTATTGGACAGTATGTCAAAAGCACAATTAGAGCGATGTGGACTTACTGATGTAATGAACATTAGAACGAAAATCTTAAAATCCGATATGACTGTGCCGTACGAGTATACATTGAAGGAAGCTGGAGTGGATCCGCAGGTTAAGACGATAAAAGAATTCTGGCTGAAAGACCATCGCTCGTATTTGAGACATGAGGACTTTGATAACTTGTTAAGACTTATAAAAAAATATGCGCCGGAATACCATAGTTCTGCCGTGGAATACACCCGGGGGGATTCTTTTTATGGATTTAATTGTTTTGTTATGAAGCGTGATCTTTTTTTTAAAATGTGCGAATTTATGTTTCCCATTATGTTCGAATTTGATAGGAGCCTTGATAAGAGCAATTACAGTACAACACAAATGCGAGCAGTTGGTTATTTAGGGGAATGGCTGTTCAGTATTTTCATTTACCATATTAAGAAAAACGGGACAATATCTGTTTTAGAACGACAAATAGTAGCATTTCAAAACACGGAAAAGA
Source organism: uncultured Eubacteriales bacterium (assembly GCA_949422855.1). Classification (GTDB taxonomy): domain Bacteria; phylum Bacillota; class Clostridia; order Oscillospirales; family Acutalibacteraceae; genus CASPLG01. The sequence continues at coordinate 850 of CASPLG010000139.1, forward strand.
CAAAACCCTTGATGCCTATACAAACGAACGAGGCAGTTACGATTGTTTTTTCTGCAACAGATGAGAACCGGGCGATGATTGGTGTACAGATTAAATCTATAATGGTTCATGCCCACAAGAATAATTTCTATGACTTTATAATATTGCACAGGAGCTACGATGAGGACAAATGGCGTACGCATTTACTTAAAGAAGATGATGAGACTGTAAGGAAGATTGTAGGTGAATATGAAAACGCAAGTGTAAGGTTTTATGATCCTAAATCAGAACTTGACAGGCTTGAATTAAGAGATTTTGGGGAAAGAAATTATGAAGAAATGCTCTACGTTATAGTTGTACCGTGGGTGTTGGAAAATTATGACAAAGTGATATATATGCAGGATGGAATGCTTGCTCAAACAGACGTGGCGGAACTCTTACAGGAGGATATTAGCAGTTGCTGTGTTGGCGCTGTAAAAGACATATTCTTCGGGGCGTGTTTAAATGGATATGTTGATGGGTTTAGAGAACTTAGTTTGAAAAAATTGAAACTGAGTAATTACTACAATTATGTTTCTATTGATATACTGTTGTTTAATTTAAAACGGATTAGGGAAACGTTCAAAAAAGCCAATATTTTTTCCATGCTTGAGAGCCAGTTGGAAAAGCTGAACGTTTCCGATATATTTAACGAATTATATGACGGCGAAGTCAAATTTCTTTCGCGGAGCTGGAATAGAATTGAGTGCTGGGGGCCGGATTATTTTACTATGTTGGAATACTTTCCGGCAGAGAATATTTCAAAACAAATTGATGATCAAACGAATGTTGTAAACATAAGAGGGGCAAATGGGGTTTATTTACCAGCTCAATCATGGGTAATGAAATTTTTTTGGAAGTATGCAAGAATGACACCGTTTTATGAGCAATGGCTGCTCGCATCTTCGGACTATGGAGCGGCAATTTTCGATTTGAGAAATCGGATGGGCCTTTTCGACCACCGCACCGGCGCGCGCAAATTCGCGGACAAGCTCTTACCTAAGGGCACCCGCCGCC
>CASPLG010000140.1 GCA_949422855.1 uncultured Eubacteriales bacterium
GAATGTTTTTATGAGTAAATTTACTATTGACAAAAGTCACTTCATAACAGGTGGAAGTTTATGCGTATACAAAATAGTATCTATCCTTATCCAGTGCTATCAGTCGAAGATGAGGATTATACCAGTGATTCATATTTTAATGTGGAATATACGATGACAAAAGCAACACCATTTAAGAATGCCAAGGTCCACTGTGTATTCAAATTGAAGGATGCTCAGCTTGAAACGCTACTTACAGATGGTGTTTTAGGATTATATATGCATGTTGAATGTAGTCGGACTTATTTTAGAAAGCTTATTCCAGTTGATCCAGTTACAAAAATGGTAGATGTAGAAATAAATCAAACATTGATGCGACAAAAAGTTGAATTGACTGGATTCTTACTCGCAAACGAAGATATAGATGATTTAAAAATAAGAAATGTTAACCCAGCTCTTTATGGAAGTAACTATGTCTTTCCTAATTTAGAAAAAGGAGATCCTTTAGCAGTTAGCTTTACAGTTGATATCACATTATCTGAAGTAGAAAGTTTTAAAAAACTCTCATCTATCATAAAGGTAGCTAAGTCTAAGGATAGTAAGCAGTTAGAATTAAATATGGATAGCCATGTTGTATATGTCTATTTACCAGAAAAGCAGTATGAAGCTTATGTGCAGTCGATCAATTATCCTGAAATAGCTTTAAGTATGGTTATTTTTCCTGCAGTGATCGAACTATTGAATAAAGTAGCAAGCTCTGGTTCGGCAGAATTAGAAGACTATAAATGGTATCAGGTATTAGATAAAAAAATCGAACTTTTGGGATATAGTATCGATGAGTTAAAAGATCAACGTATTTCAGCAATAGTGTTAGCACAGTTGATCTTAGATGATCCACTTGAGCGTTCGTTTGAAGAAGTGGGGGAATTATTTAAAAATGAGGATTAAGTTATTTACAGAAGAATTCATTGAAGCTTTTGGGAGAGATATAAATGATGAATATGCAAAATTATATCGGACGGGTGACAAACAAGCGCTACTTGAGATATTTGAAAAAGCACCGACATATGAAGCCGACATTCCATTTGATTTTCATGAGTTAACAACACCTAATGACTATATAAATAATACGAAGCTCATATATGGATCATTACGTGAACTAACTCCTGCTCAAGCTTCCAAGGAAAATTTGTGGTTTACATTAGCTAATACCTTTTATTTAGATTATACCCTTAAGCTGTTATCAAGTAATGATCGGACAAAAGTCAAGAATGCATTGTTTTTGAAAACTAAGCGTGAACAATTGATCCAATGTATTTCCAAATATTGGTGGTTAGGATATCTATTATATGATGAAAAAAGCGATGATCCATATGAATTAATGGAATTTTTCTGTGCAGAGAATGCACTAGGAAAAGCTGTAGGTTTCTTTTCCAGCAAGCTAACTTCGAATAAAGAGATCATGCTCGGTATAGTAAAGGGTATCAGAGATAGACAAGGTGTTATCAAAAATCAGAGCTGGAGCTATGGCTTCATAAATGGACATTTTAATGCTGTGGGTGGTGTCAAGGTCTTAGATATGATGACTCAAGAAGAAGTATATCAAGAAACATTAGCATTTATTGATGAGATCGTAGCTGATCCTTTAATGATACCGCCAACACAGAGAAATAAAATTTTACGAAGATAGTTTTTGTTGCGAGATTTAATGACTTGTATTGTTGTATGAATAGATATTTATAGGAGTCAGTAACTATTTACAAGTAATTAGAATATGTTCACAGCCACTAGTTAATATTGATTTTAAGTATAGACATTATCTAGGACACAACTTGATTGATAAAGTCCATATAATTGTGTAAAAGTTAAAAGGCCATGTAACAGCCCTTTTT
>CASPLG010000141.1 GCA_949422855.1 uncultured Eubacteriales bacterium
TTTGATATTTCAAAACCGCCGATAGATTAGATATTGCGTAAAAAGGCATACAAAAACATCTGCTCCTCTAACGGTTTTTTTCTTTCCCCGTTAAGGGAGCAGATAATATTATTTAAGGATTGTGTACAGTTCAAAAAAACTTTCCTCTAAAGATACCTACTTCTTTAGTTGGTAGAAGTCATAAAATGCAGCGTGTTTAGTAATAAGTTCTTCAAATGTGCCATGTTCAATTATTTTGCCGTCTGCCATAAATACAATTTCGTCATAGAGTGTAAGAATATCGCTGCTCATATTATGAGTGATAGTAAGTAGCGTTAAATCAGATATTGCCAATAGCCTGCTTTCAATATCATACGCAGTTTGCATATCAATAGCAGACGTACCCTCGTCTAAAATCAACAGTGGCTTCTTACGAATTAAGGCTCTTGCTACGGCAATTCTTTGTTTCTGTCCGCCGGAAAGGTTATCTCCATTTTCTCCAACGTGATATTTAAGTCCGTTTGGTACTTGCTCAATAAACTGTGATAAACCACTATCAGACAATACGGATTGCAATTCTTCTTTACTGAAATCTTCGTGTAGGCAAATATTGTCAAAAATGCTCTCATCAAACATATAAACATTCTGATGAATGACCGACGATAGCGCAGTTATTTTATCAATGTCCAAAACGGAAAGACTATCTGCGTCATATAGTACATCACCTTTGAAATTAGAGTAATATCCGGCAATCAGCTTAATAAATGTAGACTTTCCACACCCACTCTTGCCGACAAAAGCATATTTTTTTCCTTTATCAATGGATAGTGAAATACCGTTTAAGACTTCGTTTTCCTTATCATAGGAAAAATGCAAATCATCTACATAAATCATTTTTTTGAAAGAGGGTGATTTTTTTGTATTTGTGTTCTGTTCCTTGTAATCTGAAAGGTTATTTAGCTTCTGTGTAATTGGTTTTATACTCTTGATTTTGGGAATATTGCTAAAAATAATCAATAATGGATTTGCAAGGTTACTGCTTACCTGTACCATGCCTAACAAGGCTCCTGCACTGATACGACCAATGATAATGAAGTATGCAGAAAGAAAAACAACAACCACTTGAACAAGAAGCGCAAGCACCATAGAAACCGCTTCATTTGCCGCAATCGCCTTGTCAACAGAATATTTTGCTTTTATAGTGGCCTCGTTACTTATTTCAAATCGTGAGAGGACATATTTTTTCATTTGATAAGACTTGATAACCTCAAAACCGGATAACAGGTCTTTTACATGGTTTGTAAAATCGGATAGCATATCAGAATATTTATCCTGTCGTTTGGAGAGTAGTCCTCCGAATAGACTGGGTACAACAAGCATGATAGCGATTGCGATAATCACGCAGACTGTAACGATAATGTCAAAGTAAATCATTACAGCAAGGGAAGCTATAAAAATAATCGTATACTGGATAACTTGCAACAGGGGAAGTAAATAGTTATCTTCAATCATTTTTACATCATTCGTAATTGCAGATAAATAATCAGCAGTATTATTTTTAGAGTAGTCCTCAATCGTGTGCCGTTCAATTCCTATAAAGGTTTTAGAACGGACAGCTTTCATAATTTTACAGACAAATTTTTTGCTAAACAAAGATTGCAGGTACATGAATACTCCCATAAGTGTAAAGTAAGCTAAAGAAAAGAGTAGTATTCTGATAAAGCCGTCCATATCGCCCATATCTACAATATCCATAACTTGTTGCAATAAGATAGCAATAAATACATAAGATAGAGAACTGATTGCAGTAAATAATGCGGTAAGGAAAAGCAAGAATTTGTATTGTTTTAAGTATCGTATCATATAGCGGTGTCCTCCTATTTTCTGTT
>CASPLG010000142.1 GCA_949422855.1 uncultured Eubacteriales bacterium
AATATTTTAAGCCTCTGGTGTCCCGAAATAACTCGTCCGGTTCTCTTGTTCCAGACTATTGGTTCGACATATCCAAATTCATCCATACTCCGTTTTAGCTTTTCATACTCCGCATCGCCCGGCTTTAAGTCTTTTCTCGGATTGTATTTTGCCGGATTTAATTTTGAGATACTAATTTTTTCTATTTGCAAATCCTACACCTCTTTTTAAAATTCCGTATATGAAAAGGTGCCGCCCATAAAGGGAGCACCTTGAGATTTTATTAATTTTAGATTTATCGTTTAGATTAAAAAATTCATTATTAATTTTATCATTGTGTCTTTTTCTGAAGGCTTTGATTCAGCTACCATTATTGTGATTGCCACCAAAGCATAATCATCAATTATCTTTTTGCCACTTTCAAATAATGCTCCATTTTTATCAAGAAAATAAAGAAACAATGCTGCTGCAATTCTCTTATTACCATCAGAAAAAGAGTGATTTTTGGTTATAAGGTACAGCAAATTTGCTGCTTTTTCTTCAAGAGATGGATAAACCTCTTGTCCTCCAAATGTCTGATAGATGGCATTAATACTGGATTTAAACGAATCATCTTTTTCATTTCCAAATAAATCGCTTTCTCTTCCAAACTTCATGTTTGAAATCACATTTCTGCATTCATCATAGGTTAAAACATAGGTCGCTGTATTTCCATTTGGTTTTTCTATTTTTTGATGGTCATAATCATCAAGAAGATCCAGTGCAACTGTGTATTTTTCAATTACATCTAAAATTTGCTTGCTGTCGAGCGTACTTTCTGCACGTTTCATAATTCGTATAACTTCTCCTAATTCGTTTATACGATTATTATTTACCGCATAGCCTTTTAGTATGTAATCTTTTAAAACTCCGTTTGCCCATTTACGAAATTCCACGCCTCGCTGCGATTTTACTCTATATCCGACTGATATTATTACGTCTAAGCTGTAAAATGATACTGGCTTATCTGAATTTGCAATGTGCAAAAAATGCACGTTGCTTTCTTCCTCAATTTCTCTCTCTTTAAAAATATTTTTTATATGCTTGGTAATTACTGATCTATCTCTTTCAAACAACTCGGACATCTGATTTTGAGTCAACCATACAGTTTCATTTTCAATATTTACATCAAGTTTAACATTGCCATCCTGTGCTCTAAAAATTACAAGTTCTGTTTTTTGATTCATGCATCTTTATCCTCTCAGTCTATATTCGCATTCATATCTAGTGGTATTTTCTATTTTATTCCCAATTTTAATATTAAAACCATACTTTTTATAAAATCCGACAGCTTCTTCATCTGTTTCTGCATTAAGACTTACTATATCAAATTTTTCTATAACATAATCAATTAACTTAGAGGCAATACCTAATTTACGGTAGTGTTTATTAACAGCTATATCAATGATTTCATAAGTCTTACGTTGTCTATTTATGTTTTTTATAACGATGAATCCGATAATCCGGTCTTTGTCAAAACCCCCAAATGTATAAATATTATCATCTTGATTGTACATTTTTATCAATCCACTTAATTTTTCATCTGTGGGATTATAATGGCTATACCTTAGGATTTTAATAAATTCAGCATCATTACAAATATTATCTTTTATGTTTTTAATTTACACTTTTCTTCTCCCCTATCTTAAACTATATTAACTTTGATTCTTACTTTATTCAACTTTTATTTTCTTTTTTCAAGAAACTACCCCACAAACTGCGAGAATTACTTGTACAAAATCAAGTAGGCTCCTTCCGTATGTACCATTATGAAAGTCCAACGCACACCATAGAATATCTCCAATCAGCCAAATGTAAGAAC
>CASPLG010000143.1 GCA_949422855.1 uncultured Eubacteriales bacterium
CGAAGTCGGTGAGCCGTTTCGCAAGGAACACGGTGGACAGCCTGACCACTATCCGGAAACTGAAGGAACACAAAGTGGAGTGCTATTTTGAGAAGAAAGACTTCTATACGGGGAAAGTTCCGAAGAATGCGGTGAAATGGGCATTCTTCGGAACTTTTTGGTGTTTAGGTGGTGTTTAAAGTTATCGCATATAATAGCATGATATTGAATTATAGTGGATAGTATTTGTACTTATGGTAAGCTAATACGGATGAATCTATTTTAGATAAATCAGTACGTAATTCCCCTATTTTGGTTCCGTCATTAATAACTTCGATAATTTTTATGCCTCCAAAATGCTGTCCGATGGTGTTAGAATGCGGCGGCATTATTTCTATATTATCACTAGCATTAAATTGTAGATTTTCAATCCAATATCTTTTCATATGTTGCCCATCAACGTCAAACTCAGCATGGAGAATAAGACCAAGATTATTTCCATCATCCTCTAAAGGCGTATTGTCTATAATCATTTGGCGGATATGAAATCTGTTTGGAATGGGCTGTATATTATGTAGAATCGTGTCTATGCTATCCATTATGTCAATGTATTTACCGACAAAAGTTTCATAATAGGAAATCATCTCATTTGTCGATTTTGACTTGTAAATAGTGCCTTTAAACTTAAAGTCTGGGATATGTATGTCCCTTTGTCCGGTGAGTACATCTGTAAATAATGAGTTGCCATATAAAGCTAATGTATGTTTGCTAAAATTATATGCAGAGCGTATGTACGCAACCATATCATCATCCCATAAGGCATTTACAGCACTCTTGATTGAAGGATAATTGCCAAGTTTTTCTCCAAGATGCTTTATAACCACATCTCTATGTGGTAATCTAAGACATAATGTCGAATTAATATATTGGAGTAAACAGTCAAGAGAGTTGGAGATGTGTGATATCCATTCTAATGTTAGTTTGTTCAAAAGGATTTCGGCCTTATAATGCCATCCAAGTAATTCGACACTGTTGTACATGGGATTTTTATTGCTTTCAGCTACATTCTTTTTTCCGATAGCTTCATATAATTTGGCTGTTTTTAGCGCATAGTTTAAATAAAGCATTGATGAGTGCAAAAATTGTCGCGCATCCAAGACGCACTTTTCTTTTAGGAAAGATTCATATTCGGGTTGTTGATAAAATTTCATTTTGTCAGTGTATTCTTGTTTCATATAGTCTCCTTTTCTTTTATTCAACTAAATTATCACATAATGGCAGTAATATATCAAGCTGTTTTACGATACGTTGCTGTTCTTCAATCGGCGGGATTGGAATCATCATTTTTGAAAGTGCTTTTCCGTTACAGTTTGGCTGTGCTGTTTGGGTTGTTCCATTTCGTAGCTGCGACCAGTACAAAGGACTGTCCATAAAATATTTTAAATATTGAGGGCAAAGTCTTTTATTATAGTTAGAGCGAATAAGGTATCCTGCATAAATAGCCCGTTCTGTCATGTTAGTGACTAAATATGATTTCCCGACGGTTCCTCCTGTTCTGGCAAATAGTAAATCATTTTCTGCAAGAAGATATGTAGGAATTTCTTTTTCGGAAATTTGGCAATACGGAACTGTGTTCCAATCTACAATATTGTCTTGGATATCGCTGATTCTTACCATCCGTATATCGCCTTGAGGAATGGCAGGAGCATTATAGCCATATTGTATGCTGTTTGCCAAATTGCCCCATCGTTCCCATCTCCAGGATACAGGGATTTCAAATGGAATATCATCGTCTGTAATAGAAGGCAATGGCTTCTCTCTCTTTATTTCACCTG
>CASPLG010000144.1 GCA_949422855.1 uncultured Eubacteriales bacterium
GATAATAAGAAATTATCCATTAAGGATTGTTTTAGGAGCAGATTATGGATGCAAATTATAGTATTAAGCTAATTAAAAATGTGAAAAACAAAGATTTAACAGAAGCCCTTGACATATATATACATACTATAGATGAAGGTTCAGAAACATCAACTATACAAATACGAGATTATATTCAAAAAAAATATAATGATAAAAGGGAAATGTTTTTCTATATTTTATATGTTAATAATACAGTAGTTGGCTTTGCAGAATACGGTTATCTTCCGCAAAGCGAAGTATTACTTATTGATTATATTTGTACTAGCCCTAGAAATCATACATATTTTTATAATTTTTATCAGATGCTTTTTGAAGATATAAGTGAACTTTTAAAAAAGAAAAGTTATTATATAAAGTATATCATTACAGAATTATCGCTCAAAAAGGATTGCGAAAATAAATATATAGATGCCGATAGCAATTATTATAGGCAGTTGCTTACTATGGAAGGATTCAAAATACTTCGCACACCATATTATCAGCCATATTGCAATATGAAAGGGGAATTATCTATATCAGATTTTAATCTTGTTATTAAACCATTAATAAATGGTCTTTTTCCCAAAACCAACATTGATGCCACCTTTTATCAAGAAATAATGACTGATATTTACATGAATCATTATGCAGCATGGTATGAAAAATACATGAATCCTAATGATGTTAATCAATTTTTTACTAATTTATTAGACAGAGTAAAAAAGGAATTTACTAATAAAATAGAAATTGATGATATAACATTGGTTAATTGTACTTTATTTCAAAAGGGATTATGCCAGCAGGTATCAACAGAAAACATAACCTTAAAAAAGAAACGACTCTACTATGCAAAACAATGGATAATACGCATTTTGTGTGTTCTTTTTTCTGTTGCAACAGGTTTTTTCTGTTATTTGAAATGTTTTGACTCAATGGAAACTATTATCTGTTCATTACTTACTATTCTATCGTCTGTAATATCTTTATGGCAATTTATGAAAGAACGTCTTTTTCAAAAATAAGAATTTCATTATGAGCAAAAAAGTAGGAAAAAGGTTGCAACCAATCATCAAATTTTGAGTATTTAGCAGCCTTTTTCTCTGAAAGACCAAATCTATAAAATAATGATGAAAGGCTATGAAACCTATACTTTTTAATACAACTGAACTTGTAAAATTCTGCTAATTGAATTACAAAGTTCTCGTCATACATCCACAAGTAATGTGTTTGATTATTGTATTGATATGTTTGCATAAATAATGTTTTTGCATATTTTTTTGTAAAAAGAAACTCAGCACTATTTGATCTTTCAAATTCTAATATGAGAATGCCATTAGGTTTCAGTACTCTACTAAATTCTGACATAGCCTTTTGAATATCCACATAATTAATAACACTCCCAACACATATTACACAATCTACAGAGCAATCTTGCAAGGGGATTTTTTCTATAGAACCAACTAAATAGTTTTCAAATAAATTAACATACTCTTCTATAATATCCATGTATATAATAGTAGCGCAAGTTTTATAGGTTGTTTTACCGCAACCTGCATTTAATACAACTTGTGCATTTTTAAATTGTAATTCATCTATATAGTCTTGAATATGCTTATGTAAAATTTTATATGTATAGGAATGCCATATATCGTCATCCGGCCAGGGTTCTGATTTTTTATAATTCTCTTTAGCCGTATTTTCTACATCTTTAATATCATTTGAATCCATAACTTTCTCCTAATAGTATGCTAATTCATCTGTCCCAAAACTTTCGAGGATAATTTCTTATTATC
>CASPLG010000145.1 GCA_949422855.1 uncultured Eubacteriales bacterium
AAAATTATTGATGCAAGGGAAAAAGAAAAGTCGCAAAAGCAAGCGATAAACGAAGAGGAACAGTATCAAAATAAACTTCTTGAAGCAAGGTTAAAACTTCAAAATACACTTGAAGATAAGACAAATAAAATTCTAACTCAGCAAGCAGACGGTTCATAGCAATTTGAATATAGCTTTAATCCTCAAGCAGTAAAAGAAGCTCAAACGGAACTTAAAAACGCACAGAAAGAATACGATAATTGGTTTTACGATAAGGATACGAAGAAATATAAGGATGAAGTCGAAGCTATAGAAAAAGAAATAAAGAGAAGAAGTGAAATATATGATAATTCTAAGTTTTACTTTGATAGGTCTCATGAGGCTCAAAAAAATTCCATAGAGAAATATTATGCCGATATATCGGAAATGACAAATAATTATATGGCAAAGCTTGAAAAGCAATATAGAGCATCGTGGGATAAAATTATAGTTTCGATTCAAACGAAACTATATGAGCTTGATAAGTTAAATACAGAAATGACATCTAAAAAGCAATATGGATTTTCAAGTGCAGGATTTAATAATAAATATATAAATTCTGTTCGTTTTGACGCAGGTGGATATGTAAGCGAAGAAGGTATGGCTTATATAGATAAAAATGCCATTCTTGAGCTTCCACATCTTGCACTACAAACCACTTAAGGAGTGAGAACCTATGAAATCGGAGCAAAAAGCTATTCTTGATGCTTGCAGGATTATAGTAGAAAATCAAATTAAGAATCTTAAATATAATTATTACATTGATGGTGTTGTAATCAAGAAAAACAGAGATGGTACATATAATATAAAAAATTCAGGGAATACGTTTGAAAATATTAAGGCAAGAACAGGGCTCACACTTAACGAGGGAGGTTCGGTTCAGATAATGATTAAAAACGGAGACTTTAATAACAAGTTTATTGGTGATAAGATATAACTTAAGGACGGAAAGAAATGGGGGTTAAGAATGGCATCAAGTTTAGAATATGTCCAATTTATTTATGAACAATTTTCTGAATTGGAAGATATATCATATAGAAAAATGTTTGGTGAGTATGTGTTTTACTATAAAGGAAAGATTTTTGGCGGTATTTATGATAATCGCTTTCTTATAAAAGTAACAGAAGCAGGCAAAAAATTAATGCCTGATTGCAAAATGGAGTATCCATATGACGGAGGCAAATTAATGTTTTTAGTTGAGAATTTGGATAATAAGGAATTTTTGCAAAGATTGGTAATCGAAACTTGTAGCCAGTTACCTAACTCTAAAGTCAAAAAAGTCAATTAAATAGCAAATAAAAATTACTCTACGAGAAATCATGGAGTTTAATTTTTTATTTAATGTGAACTTTATGAGATTTTTTTGGAGTAAATCATAGGAACAAAAGCAGATAGAATAATTGCAAGAATTAAGCCTATAAATGCAATAACTAACATATCAAAAGTAAATGCAATAATTCCTGAAACTATTAATAAGATACCACCTGCGATTCCCGTTTTAGAGCCTAATGCGTGAGTTCTATTCCATACTTCTTTACTGTTTAGAGTGTACTTAGTTTTTATTCCAAAAAATCTATTTTGTTTAAGATTTTTCATAAGGGTTCCCATGTAAATGAGTAACAATCCAAGACCAAAAATTATATAGTAGCTTACAACTCTACCCGACATATTTCCTCCACCGATGGATTCTAAATATGCAGCATATCCAAGACCAATAGTAAGCATTGTAAAAGCTGAGAAGAATCCATT
>CASPLG010000146.1 GCA_949422855.1 uncultured Eubacteriales bacterium
TTTTCCCTTTTTTTCACACCCTACCTATAATTTCTTTCCTAATTTTATTATATATATATCGCAAGTATTTTATTTTATTTGTGCATGTTTACTATAGATAGTTTATGAGATAGGAATATTACATTGGATAATGCCTCGTATAGCACTTTTAAACAATGGTAACTATAGTAAAAAGTATATAGAAGAGAAGCCTGTAAACGAAAACAAGCCAAACGTCAAACGTTCATTTATACGAGTATATTTTTTAAAAATGTGAAAAAATATCACACAAAATAGACAAAAACAGAAGGGTTCGAGGGCAACAAAGATATTTATGCAAAGAAGCGGATGCAATTTTATATATAGAGAGAGACAGAGGGACAACTGAAAAAATAAAAGCAAGGGGGGCTATATGTACAATGCTATATGCGACAGAAAAAATGTAAATAAATAAGATAGCAAAAATATTTGCAACGTGCTGGTTGTTAGTATACAGGTGGATTAACTTAGATTAAATTATCACGAAACTTGAACTAAATAATGCGATTTCTTCTCTTTTTATCCCCTATAGTGCAGAACTCTTAAAGTTAGCTATACAAAGGAGAATTTTTATGAAAATATTTAGTATTGAATATGCTAAAAAATCGGCGCAAACTTTTTTCGAACCAATTAGTGGGAATCAGATAAATTTTTTGATAGATATTCGTCTGTATAATTTAATTCAGCTTGCAGGGTTTGGTAAAGGTAAGGATTTGAAATACTTCCTAAAAGCAGTTTGTAATTGTGATTACGTGGAAGTTCAAGAGTTTGCACCAAGTACAGCTCTTTTTAACAACTACAAAAAGGGATATATAAATTGGATTGAATATGAAAAAGGATATAATGGACTGTTGCTAAGTCGGAATTTGGATATTTTCACTGAATTTAGAAACAAACGGATTTGTTTGCTGTGTGCGGAAGATACCCCGGAACGTTGCCATCGGAGGTTTTTGGTAGAAAAACTTGCCAATACATCAGGATGAAGAGGTCAAAACTCAGGAAAATCCCTCTCAGGGAATGTATAGCGCACAACTCCTCATGGAATAAATACGGTTCACCACGAGTATATTTTTATGGTGGGGGAACTATTATCACTAAGCTGGTGCCCATAGATGCAAGAAAAACTTAAGGACATGCCGCCGCAAGAATATGCCCAGGTGCAGGATTTACTGAAAAAATGTATGGCAGGTGTCATCATCTTTGACTACACCAATCCAAAACTTTAGGTCTTTGAAGAGTATGGAGCGATGCGCCGTAACTACGAAGCTTATTTGGAATACGACATCAACTTCAATTACGTTTTCAAACCCATGAAGTCCGTTGACTGAGGACAATTCGTTGGTGTTCGTATCTACAACTGCTCTAAATTGGATCCGAAGCATCGTGAAAGGCAGACACGAACATGGGAGATCTCGAAGAGTTTTACTGCAGAGTGGACAGCAGATGGAATACAAGAGTGCAAGTCGAAACTATTACCTCAGCCCTTGGAAACATAGCCGAGTCAGGTGCCGGAGTATTCGGAAGCGGACGTGAATTATTCGAAAGGCAACCCTTAGCCAAAGAATACATGGGAATAGACGATAACGGCGAATTTTTATCACCTGTGGTTACGTCAGCATTGGGCATAACCGTGCAGGGTGAAGAAATTATAACACCCTCCTTAAAATTTTTAAACTTATTCAATTGAAGAGAACAAAAAGACACTTTTTAAGATTTTCCCCTCTGAGATGTCCTAAAAAATCATAA
>CASPLG010000147.1 GCA_949422855.1 uncultured Eubacteriales bacterium
CATAATAATTTAATTAAAAGAAAAAAATCGATTATAATGCCGAAAGTTATTCTGTTTAAAGGGAATTTCAAAATTAATCCTCCTTTTGGAGAACAACAAGTAAGAGATATTAAAGATAATCATCGTTTTGATGAGTTTAATTTAACAAGAAATTCATTAGAATGTAAATGTATGCTTAAAGAACTAACAGAAAACGATGCATTTGGAGATGTTAGATATATTATTGAAACATATAATGGAAGAAATAGATTAAGAGGAGAAGTTTTAGGATTATTATTTAAACAAACTGAAAACAAATATACATATTGTAGATGGTTTGTTAAAAATAATACACTTTCACGTGAATTTACTGATTGTAATATTACAAAGAAAGGTAAACCAAGAGGACCAAGGATTCAACGTCCAAGACAATTACAAAGGGATTCATCTGAAGTAGTATCAATAGAACCAAGTTCCAAAAAGAAACTAAGTATGGAATCTAAAGATATATTTTCAAATGCTCCAGAAAAAAAGAGACCTTCACCTCCTCCTAAAAAGAAACTAAATATGGAATCTAAAGATATATTTTCAAATGCTCCAGAAAAAAAGAGACCTTCACCTCCTCCACAAAAGAAATTAAGTTTTCAACACTTTGTCAATGCATCTGAAGCAGCTCAAAAAAGAGATTTAGAGAGACCAAGTTTAGATGATAAAGATTTTAATAGTTTAAATGAAAACAATTATGAATCTGATGCTATAGTTTACGCATACATTAAGATAAATAATAAGAAAAGAAATGATAATAGGAAAATAGCAGTTGAGACAAACTTCTTCATGGAATGTATTGAAAATAATTTATATGGAGATATACTTGAATGGGATGATTTTAAAAATAAGGGTTTAAAATATTACGATTATATTATATTTCCTATTAATTTCGAATATAATAATGGCAAAAATAAAAATAAAGGTCAACATTGGATACTCTGTATAATAGATATTAAAAAGAATACAATTACAATATATGATAGTGAAGGACGAAAATATGATAAAAAAGTTAAGCAAATAAATGGATTTTTAGTACATTCAGGTGCTAAAAAAGAATTCACAGTTAATTATATTAGTAAACCACGTCAACCATCTGGAGTAGATTGTGGAGTATTCGTAGCAGAGTATGCAAAGCGTTGGTTGTTGAATGAACCAATTGATTTTACCTTTAATGATATACCTCAAATAAGAATTGATATGAAAAATGCTTTAAGACCATATTTAACTGATAAAGCTAGAAAACTGTTAATGCAACAAGTATAGCAAACAGAGCAGGCGCAACAACCAAAAAAAACTCCAATTGATTATCATAAAAAAGAAATGGAAAAAATCTTAAAAAATCAAGAAAACATAGATTGTCTTGATGGAAATACTAATGTTTATAATAAAACAATTTTTGCTTATTTAAGCCTTTTATATCAAAATATTTCACCTAAAGAAAAAGAAACTATTGGTTTAACTGATGATACTTTTATGTACTACATTACGAAATCAAATACTGATGCTGGAGTAAAAATTGCTTCTCGTAATTGTATTGGATTACAAGGACATGATTATAAAGAATATAAATACTTTATAATTCCATTTTCTATTAATTCAACTATAAGTGGAAATGATGGACATGCAATACTAGCAATAATAGATAATAGTAAACATAGAATATTAATATATGATTCAGACAATATGAAAAAAATTAATAGATATGTTAATGAAGTTGATGCGATGAGAAGG
>CASPLG010000148.1 GCA_949422855.1 uncultured Eubacteriales bacterium
TTGGTATCAATATTTCATCTTCATTAAATGCAAAGGCTTTTAAATTTAAAAACGAAAATATTGTAAATATTGCTAAAAATATTCTTGTAATTTTAAATTTCATAAAATAATTCCTTTCAAAAATTATTCTTCGCCAAATAAATTTTTTAAAACCTGCTCTGCAGTCATCTTAGTATAGCAATCGGGGTCTTTCATAGCACCTTCAGTATTCCATCTGAGCTGTGTATACTGTGTTAAATAATCACCATTACGCACATATCCATGCTGTGAATACTTTTCATCATATTTTGGATAGTATTTTTTCATATAACTTTCCGCTAAAGCTACCGCTTCACTTTGTTTATTACCGTCAGGAGTAACTGTTCCGCAAATGTGAACGCCCGGAGGACTTGAATGTACAAAAACAACACTTCCGTCACCACATGGACCTACAACCATATAAACGTGTCCCGGTTTATCCATTATATCCCCAGCTTTAAAATTTTTTATGTCCTCTGGGTTTATAGCGATACCCCAATTGTTATCAACAAAATTTGATACCCTACCTGCATGAAGAAAGACATAGCCTACTCCTTCCATGTCTTTATTATGAAAAACATTATATAAAAGCCATCCTCGATATCCTGAACAATCCAGTCCTAAGGGAAGGTACGCAGGTATAGAAGTTCTAGCTTGACCGTCTTTGCTTATAGCATAATCACAAAAATCATAACTTGAATCTTGACTGCTAAAAAATTTTTTCCACTGTGGCCATACACCAATGTGTCTAGCAGTTTCACTTGCAGCGGTGTCTTCATCATTCCAGCCACCTCCCCATATATAAAGAGTTTCACCGACTGGCTGCATAGCTGTTGCTAAAAAATTTTTAACTGTACTAAAACCAGGAGTGCTCTTAGGAATTCTTCCTGCTGATACACTTGCTGGTAAAATCAATGATACAAACGAAAATAACACTACCTTTTTAACTTTTAATAAAAACTTTTTCAAACTACTCGACCACCTTAACGTATTAATGTATTGAAATATTATAACATATAATCATCTAAAAATATACTCGAAATGCCGCGCTTAGATATTTTTTGCATTTTAGTTAGAGGGCAAAAACAAAAATTATGCAATTTTAGACTTATTTTTAAAATTAGCAGTGTAGGTAATAATGCTCTTTTTATAAATCGTTACAAATTTGCACCCACGCAGAAAAATTGTAACGATTACTCTAAAAATTCAGAAGCAATCGTTGCACAAAAACTACATTGTATCTAAATCAATGTACCGATATGGCGGAGACTTGAGACTTAGATACAACGAACCCCCTCACCATTACTGGGTTTACAAGTATCTACTTTAAAATTTTATATCGCATTTCACATTTTTCAAATATTTATGCTTCTTTATCGTTATAATACCATGCACCCATATTTTTTACAAGGGTGCATTTTCAAAAATTTGAAAAACTATAATCGTTACAGCATAAAGGGTAATCGTTACAAATTTGCACCCATATCAAAAATAAAGAAAAGGCAGCGCAGAGAGTATAGATAAAAACAAGAATACAATTATCTGCGAAATAAAATTTTTAGTGTACAAAAATTTTGAATCAGCTATTTTTGTGTGTTTAAAACTTCAAACAAACATTTTCTTTATTCAAGCTCTATCATTTTTTCTATACCTTCTTCGCTGCCAAAGAAAATAAATAGTTGACTATTTAAAAAAATAGCATATAATAGAAG
>CASPLG010000149.1 GCA_949422855.1 uncultured Eubacteriales bacterium
AGATACAAGAAGCTCTGTGAAAATAGCCTAAGCTGTTCTCACAGAGCTTCTCTAAAAAGTATTTACTCTTGCACAGTTGTTGTCGAAAAGCTATAAAGAATTACAATAATCATGTATTTTTTTCATTTTTAGTGGCATAATACTGTTCCAACGGATCAAGTGGCGTTATTATTGCATTTATTTCTTTTAAGACTCCACCATATCCACCTTCTGTCCCACCAATAATTTTTATTAAGTTATCATCCCTTTTTCCTGGATTTGCATTAAATATTTCATTTGCCAAAAGTTTTACTTTTTTATTTACAGTACTGTAAATAGACTCATCTCCATTAATTTTCGTTTCCAAATAATCTGCAGTATCGTTAAAATACTCCATAATAGACTCATATTGCTTAATTGACAGTTCTTTATTCACAATAGATGTTGATAGAATTATCTTATTTTTTATTTTTCCTCTATATACATAATCAACATTACTAATAATTACCATAAATGGATATGTAGCAATTAATACTTCAAATGGTACTTTATCAACCGTCTCTAATTTTTTTATAGGCATATCCCTACTCCCTTTTTTCCCAAAAAAATTTACTGGAAGATAGGATGTAACTATGCTATCTTTGGTTTGGTTTCCAACAATTTGCTCAGTAATAACATCATAGGATATTGGTGTCAACACCAAATTAGATATTGTTTCTTGATTTTTGAAACAATAAAAGAATTTACTAGGAATGAACATTAAGTAACTAGGTGAAGGTGTTTCATCTAATTTAGAACTAGATTCATTTATCAATTCAAATCTAGGCTTTTTGGTCCATAAATTTTGAATAATTTTAAGATCCGGTGCTTTTTCTTTAGTATTATCTAAATAATTTTTTAAAGAAATTAATAACGCCACAAATGAAATACATATTGGAATATTTTTAATTATTGTATCTATAAAATCCAACAATCTAAAGCCTCCCCATAATATCTTATAGTATTTATTATTAGATAAACTAAAATTACAAAACAATAGATTGATTTTGTATTAAAACATTTAAAAAACTACTTTTAAAATAAAATGCAGTAAAAATCCTTATATAGGATAACATTTCGAAGAAGTACAAACAATTGCCCCTGTACTCCTCGTCAACCGTAGTTTTTAATATATTTTGTGTAATTTTACCAATTATTAATTGTATATTCTCATGGATTCTAATATATATATTCTTCTATATCAGAAAAGTTTATCCTACTAAAATATCCTCCATGAGCTATACAACTCTCTACTTTTTAATAACTTTTTCTCTATATACTTATACCTATTTCGTACTCTTCTTCAGTAAATAGTCCTATAGTGTCCATTATCTCCTTAAAAATATCTGAATTTAAATCACCGTTAACATTGATTATATCTCTTTGGTATACCAAATTCTCCTTCCTGTTTTGAAAAACTTTCCTGACTAACTTATTATGCAGTATTTTTTTATTACTTCCACTAAAATTTTTAAATTCTTTATATGATAGCTTTAAATCATAAATATAACTCAAATAATATTCAGAAAAAAATTTTGTTTCTTTACGATGGAAATATAATATAACAATTCCTGACTTCAATCTATATTCTTGTATTTCAATACTTTCAATATTCTGTAAGTTCTGAATATTGAAAGTAATATTTCTTTTGATAGCACACTACAAGAAGACTTGCATGTGACTCATTTTAGAACATTAGACAACCCCC
>CASPLG010000150.1 GCA_949422855.1 uncultured Eubacteriales bacterium
GAACAAGTCTTTTACAAAATACC
Source organism: uncultured Eubacteriales bacterium (assembly GCA_949422855.1). Classification (GTDB taxonomy): domain Bacteria; phylum Bacillota; class Clostridia; order Oscillospirales; family Acutalibacteraceae; genus CASPLG01. The sequence goes on from CASPLG010000150.1 coordinate 24, forward strand.
ATACTACCCATAATGGAATACCTACCATATAGGGCAAACAGAGTAACAGTAGTGGTAATATGCCATGCCTTGTAATGTCAAAGAGTATCAGTCTCGTTGTCTGTTTCTTTTTCTTCCATTTTCTTATTGTTGCTATTGGATATACCGCCACTGCAACCAACGCTAAATATGCCCCATTCAGCAATAGGTGTCTTACAATATACGGGCTGCCAGATATATCATATTGTTCTCTGCCCAAAAGAGCAAATATCACATTTTGGGAGATAATATCTGCCAGTTGATTCGTGACAAGATAATCGTTCATATTGATAAGGAAAATGATTCCTAATCCGCTTTCCGGCAATAGATACATATTAGACATATAATTCTCAACCAGCCCTGAATGCCCCAATACAGGCTCTGTATATTCTTCTGTCAAAGTCCACCCCATTCCGTAATAATAGGGAGTGTTATCATCTACATATACATTGTCATAAAGCATAGTATTTAAACTATTCTGATTGACTATTCCCATTCCTCCATTTAGATACATTTGCAGATATTTTGCCATATCTGATACACTGGAACTTAAATAACCTGCCGGAACGGTAGACCATGAATGTTTATCGGGATAGTCCGGCTCTCCCGCAATCGGAAGTCCAAAATAATTTCGATATCCTGTTATCAATCCGTTTTCTTTGCTTTGTACAAGTGTTGCTGCCGTATGATTCATACTTAGTGGAGAAAAAATGTTTTTATCCATATACTCTGAATAGCTAATTCCGCTGACTGTTTCTATGATTTCTCCTAACAATCCATAATTGATATTTGCATATTGATGTTGTCCGTAACTTTCTGTTATTTTTGCATTTCCAAAACGCTGATATGTCCCTAAACCGCTTGTCTGATTCAAAAGCTGTCTTACAGTAATTTTATCTCCGTCGGACGCATTTATAAAATAATCAGATGTATCAATATAATCAGATATTGTCGTGTCTAAATCTACTTTTTCTTCTTCCACAAGCTGCATAACAGCTAATGCTGTAAATGATTTGCTCAATGAACCTATAATAAAAGGCGTATCTAAATTATCGCAATTTCCATAAGCTTCAGAAAACAGAACCTCTTTAGAGTCTACAATGGCTATCGCCATTCCGGGAATATGTAATTCCTTTATTTCTTTTTTTATCTGGCTGTCAATATCGCTATAATTGCTACTTTTTTCATATGCCAAAACAGGCTTATCCCATATAGCAATAACACAAATTAGTGACAGTATTACACAAATGATTTGCCTGATTTTTCGATTCATAAAACCTTTTCCCTTGTTTTTTTCTGATATACCATGCGCTATCATTTCCCCTCTAATTTTTTTGCTCCCTCAATTAAAATAGTTATTGATAATTCAAAACTATCTTTTATCAACTGTGTATTACCAAAGGCGTTATGATTTTCAAGTAATGCAAAGCCCTCTAAAAAACTTCTAAACATTCTGACTAAATGAATGCAATTATCTTGTGAAATATTTAGTGACTTAGTTATTTTGAAAAAATTGAAAACATTTTTGAAGTCACTTCATTCATCTGTTCATTCTCAAATTGATTGTACCAAAGCATTGTGCTAAAAACTCCTTGATTCTCTATTGCATATTCATGGAAAGCGTAGCACATAGCTCTAATCGCATCATATCCAGAAA
>CASPLG010000151.1 GCA_949422855.1 uncultured Eubacteriales bacterium
ACTTCATTTAAAATATCTAAAAACAGCGATAGTCCCATGAAGCCTTGTGCTGTGCAAAAGGTAAGCATACCTGCTGCCGAGACGGGCAAATCTTATACTTTTTCAGCGTACGTAAAGCAAAATAGCGACGATGTTTCGGAGGATGTGGCTGAAATATTTATCACGCCGTTTAGAGATGCGGAAAAACTGTCGGAACCTGCCCGCAAAGAAATCTCCGGGCTACAAAAAGGTAAGTGGACAAAAGTCTTTGTCACGATGGATGTAGCGAAAGGAACAGATGTGTTAGAGGTAGGTTTCGGTTTAGTTAAATCCAACTGTACAGTATATTTTGACTGCCTGCAGCTTGAAGAAGGCGATGTTGCAAATGACTACAACCTGCTTGAAAACAGTGGATTCGACAAAGAACTTTCATACTGGAAAGCATCAGGATTTGGTGAAAATGATGGGGTTATAGGTGGCAGGTTACGTATAAATGGCGATATTTCGACCCGTAAGAGTGCATCACAGACAGTAAAAATTAATATGAAAAATCCTGTGTTCTGCGTAAACGCAAGGGCAGAGGCTCAGAGTCTTCCTTTCACCGAAAGAGATGGAAAAACTGCAGGTTTCAATGTTTCTTTGGACTTTTTGTACGAAGATAATAGTCATGATACTAAAATAATTAAATTCAACCCTGAAATATTATCAAAACAGTCAATATGTGATTCTGCACAGGCCGGCAATGGCAGTTTTAAAGATAAAATTGTAAAGTCAGTTACTGTGTCACTTAACTATGATCATAACGAAAATTCTGCCTCGTTTGACGATATTCAGTTAAGTTTAGACGATGCCGGAAGCAGGTACTCCTACGATGAAAGTGGAAATATTGAGTCAATTTTGGATTCGTCCGACAATCAAACTCTTGTAGAAATGACCGAAAATAACGAAATACACTCAATAACTTCACCGAAGGGGTATGCAAGTACGATTGAATATAGCAGCAAAAATCCACATATTCCAATAAAAAGCACAAATCCCTTGCCGGGTAAACAGCTACTAATGACATCGTATGAATATGATAGGTTCCACAATGTCACAAAGGTTGTTGCAAGTCTAGTTGGACAAAGCAGCAGAACTATAGAACAAAATTTCTCCTATACTTCTGATGGAAATTATCCAAAATCTATAACAGATGTGTTTGGAAATACTGTTCAGTATTCATATAATCAAAGAAATGGCGATCTTACAAGTGTAACTGATGCCAAGGGAAATATTGTGCATTATGAATATGATAGGGTAGGTAGACTCGTAAAAACTAAGAATAATTCATCTGTATACGGTACTAAATATAAAAATGGTGCTGTATCTTCGATATTTCATAACAATGATGAACAAAGTAATGTAGTCTATAATTTCAGTTATGATGATTTCGGAAATATAGATAAAATAAGTGTTGGAGATCAGGCCTTAACAGAAAATACTTATGACGCTCATAACGGATTGCTTAGAAAATCGACATACGGCAATGGAGATTCAGTGTTATTTGACTATGATAAATATGAAAGATTGGTAGGAAAAACTTGTACAAAATTACAAGGAGAATCTAAAGAGTACACATATTCATACAACAGCAATGGGCTACCTTTTGCAATTAATGACAAATCTCGTTCAGAGACTATTAATTTTGAATATGATACTGCTGACAGACTAACAA
>CASPLG010000152.1 GCA_949422855.1 uncultured Eubacteriales bacterium
TAGGCGTCGCTATGACATTGAGCGTATAAAGCGAGGGACAAACTTATGATTTTTAAATCCATAAAATTAAAGGAAGGTATGTTTGAGCGTACCATCGATTTTAAAGCAAATGTAAACCTAATACATAGTTATGAGAATAGCAAAGGGAAAACTACACTGCTGAGATTTCTCTTGTATTCGTTAGGCTACAATATTCCCAGCACGAAAAAAATTAAATTTGATCAGTGCGAAGTAAGTGTAACAGTTGACACAGAGGCAAACGGCACGATAACACTTTCCCGGGACAATAGTAACTATATTGTAGTTTCAATAGGGGGTAAAGAATCTACATACATACTCCCAGAACAACAGCACATATTGCATAAATTACTGTATGGGACTGATAATGCAGATATTCTTAATAACATACTCGGTGCTTTTTATGTGGATCAGGAAAAGGGGTGGACTCTCTTAAACAGGGGGGTGGCAATCGGTAGTATCCATTTCAACATAGAGGAGTTGATTCGAGGACTCTCCTCCAGAGATTGTTCTGCTCTTTTACAAGAAGAAGCTCGAATCTCGCGTGAACTTGGAAAGTATAAACAACTATTTAGTGTTGCGAAATATCAAGAGTCCATTTCAAATAGTAGCGGATCGCTTGTCAGTGACACCCTTGACGAAACGCTTGACATTGAATTGGAGCAATTACGACTTCGCCAAGCCGCATTAAGAAAAGAATTAAGGCGGATTGACAACACACTCAGTGACAATAAGCGTTTCAAGCGCTTTGTTGCTGAGATGAAGATATTAATACAACTACCTGACGGAACAACAATCCCTGTTTCAGAAGACAATATCGTGGGGCTTGCTGATACTATTGATTTTCTAATTGCAAAACGAAAAATTGTATCTTCTGAAATGACAACACTTTCAAATGAAATTGATCGTCTGCACAATACAAAGATTAGGGAAAATGAGCAAACAGCATTTTGGGAAACCGAAACAATTGCTGAAACATTTGACAGACGATTGGCTTCTGTTCCCATCAACGCAATTATTATCGAAAGAGAAATTAAGCGCTTAGAAGCATCTTTAAAATCAGTCCGAAAAACCATTTCTGAAAACACGAAAGCAAATAATGACGTTGTAGACTCATTATATAAAAATGTTCTAAAATACGCAATCGAACTTGGTATAGGCGATGATGAGTCCCTCGCATCATCATATTTGTTTACGTCTAATTTGAAAGAACTGTCTGGCGCATTATTGCATAAAACAGTGTTTGCTTTTAGGCTTGCATATATTATAGAGATTGAGCAGGCCTTAAATATTAGACTGCCGATAATCCTTGATTCGCCAAGCGGGAAAGAAGTTGATAAAGCAAATATCCAACTCATGGTGGATATCTTAAAACGTGATTTTTCTAATCACCAAATAATTATTGCATCTATATTTGAATATGGCTTTGATGCAGTGAATACTATTGAAATCAAAAACCAGCTCATCGAGACATCCCAATAACAAAAATGAAACCCCGTTGGTTCCTCCAAGTGGAATCAACGGGGTTTTACATTGTGTCCATCAATTCAAGGAGTAGATTTTTCTGCCGGTCAGTCAGAGAACTCGAGAGCCCCGAAAAATTTGTGTAAAAGAGAATAAAAGACATCCTTTCAGTCAAG
>CASPLG010000153.1 GCA_949422855.1 uncultured Eubacteriales bacterium
GAGAGACCGGTAAAACATTGTATAGTATTTTACACAGGATTATGGACTTGACTTAGAATAATTATATATAAAAACTGCAAGATTGGATCATCAACATATCAATGTAGGCCAAACTTGCAGTTTTTAAGCATATTTATTCTAAAATCGGTAAAACATCGTTATAATTTGTATTCTGTTACACACTAATAATTATACATAATCAACCAAAAACAGTTACTATCAGCTACATATTAACAAACTCTACTTTTAACTTTTTACCTAATGCATTAGCTATTTTGGAAAGTGTATCGACACTAGTATTGTTTCCACGCTCGATACGTGCAATCGTTGATTGTGGCACATCAACACGTTTAGCTAACTCTCTTTGCGTTAAACCAGCATCTTCCCTAGCTTTCAATAAAGCTACTGCACTTTCAAGTCTTAAACTCTCTGCTTCAAAATTGGATCTTAACTCTGGATCTTGGAACCTCTTTTCCAAATAATCATCAAATTTAACTGTTGGCATCATTTTCCTCCTCAAATTCCTTATAAATCGCTAGCGCATGCAAAATCTCTTTTCTAGGTGTCTTCTGTGTTTTTTTACTAAATCCATGAGTAATGATATAACGACTTCCTTTCCAGTGAAAGTATAGAGCTCTTTGAATATTATTTCCCACTTCCGATCGAAGCTCAAATATGTTATCGTCTACTTTCTTTACCCATTTCATTTTTATAGCAGTCAACAAGCCATGTATCTGGACCTTATAGATAACCGCCATTAACTTCGCTTGATCTTTTTGCGGTAAGTTTTCTAAAAATTCTAAAAACTCATTATGTCCATTAGGTCGCTCATAAAATTCAAATTTTGGTTTCTCCATACCCTAAAAATAGCATATATGCTATCAGAAATCAATGAAATAGTTTTATATCAGATGATCTTAGCGACCACAGTTATTGTCTCTTTCTTTCACAAAGATTTATTATTCCCTATTAAATATCAAATCTTCGAAAAAAGTTGTTCACCAACCCTCTACATCCTAGTTACCACTCTTCAAAAAATTTTCTTGCTTCTTCAGGATTTTTGATTATCCAACAAAAAAACAAGTACGATAAGATACATACACAGTAGACAAAAAATGAAATTAGATCTATATTCTCCCAAACACCTATCAAAACTGCGACTATAAATAATTTTAACTTTTACGTGGAATATTATTTCTATAGCTACATATCTGGTGAACATGATCAGTGTAAAGAACACTAAGATCATTATTCTTTCCTAGTCCATCTTTTCGAAGTAGCCCATTCGTATGTTCATTTAGTGCACGTTGGTTAGGAACACCTACATCAGCAAAATAGGTACTGATATCATGCTTATTAGAAATATCTTTCCACTCAGACAACCTAAAGCGATCTTTTCTTTGATGTAACTAAGCTCATCATTAGGTAATACGATGTGTTTACGACCGGATCTAGCTTTATTAGCCCAATATTTTTCATAATATTCAGATATCAAATTCCCAGCATCTAAAAAACGATATACTCGATAAATAGTTTCAGCACTACGTT
>CASPLG010000154.1 GCA_949422855.1 uncultured Eubacteriales bacterium
GGGCTCTCACGCATTTTTGCTGTAATTTTATAGAACCATTCAACGAATTTTTTAACCTTACTTTTGAACTTCCATGTTTAATATATGCAACCGGTTGCATACTTTCACACGCTTCTATTTCTGCTTATTTTGTGTGATAATTTTTCACATTTCTAAAAATATACTCGTATAAATGAACGTTTGACGTTTGGCTTGTTCTCGTGCACAGGATTTTCCTCTCTATATTTTTTTACTAAATAGAGCAAAAACTCTCTGGGGGTAGGAGCACCGTTTTCAGGTGAAACTGGTCCATGATAATTTTGCTCTATCTTTTTAAGTATTTCCGGATCAGATGAATTCCAAAGGCTCTTCAGTGCGTTTCCTATATTTGACTCTACGCTCTTAGCCTGCCTATCTAGGATGTCTCCCAAGCAAGAATAGATTACGTGGCTCATGTTTACATTTTCAGGGATTTGTTCCTGATTTAATAAAACCCCACAATAAGCAATTTGCTTAGCTTTTTTATCTTCCTTATCCATTCCCAATGTGCTTACCTCATTTTGAAAATATTCCATTTGAGATCTTAATTCCGGACACTCGAATTTTAACCCGGCATAACCCTTCTTCTTTTGTAGTTTTGCTTCCTCTATCGCAGGGTTTATTTTCTTCGTCTGGGATTTATCAATTATTTCCATAAAAGTTTTTGATTATGGGTCGTGACCCAGTTTAGCTTGCGAAGCGTGCGAAATATAAACCGCCCGCTATGCGGGTGTGCGGCGATTGTTATACAAAAAAATCCCCTTTCCATTATAATGAGGTTGTTCAGGCCAATTTATAACGGAAAGGTAATTTTAATGACCAATAAGGCAAATAGTTTATCGCACACAAAATGGGTGTGTAAATACCATATTGTGTTCACTCCAAAGTATAGACGAAAAATAATCTATAATCAATACAAAGAAAGCATTAGAGATATTATAAAACAGTTATGTGCGTATAAGGGAGTGGAAATAATAGAGGGGCATCTTATGCCGGATCATATCCATATGTTGGTGAGTATTCCGCCGAAAATAAGTGTGTCAAGTTTTATGGGTTACCTAAAAGATAAAAGCGCACTTATGATTGCCGGAAAACACCGTCAAATCATTTCTGAGAAGAGAACATAAACAAAGCGACAAAGCGGGCGTTTGTAAAAACTGTAATAAAAAACTGGAGCTTATTCCAAAACATCGAGCAAAGATATTTTGCTCGGCTGGCTGCCGGATAACCTACTGGCGAAAAATGAAAAAAGGAATGGTGCTAATGAAAATGTCTCAAGTACGATTTGAGAGCGAAAAAAATTATGCTGCAACAATGTATATCGCACAAAATCTGTTAAATCAGAAGCTAATAACTAAAAAGGAATATGAGAAATTTCAGGTCAAGTGCTAAAAAAGTTTAGATAGAAATCATTAAAAGATGTAAAATAGATTTGGTGGTGAAAAGATGGCGATGAGAGCGGTAAAATGTATACATTGTGAAAGTGAAGAAGTAGTAAAAATGGGGTACCAAAAAAATGGGACG
>CASPLG010000155.1 GCA_949422855.1 uncultured Eubacteriales bacterium
TTGTTTCAACCCCATTAAGGATAACTTTGGAATTTGTTAAGCGTCCTTGCTGTCCAAACTGATCGGTCATATTAAACGATACTGTTCCTGAATTAAGATATCTTTTATTTAAAATATTGCTTTCATCGTACCCATAAGCCCATGACCCTAGTTCACAAACACCTAAAAAGGTTACAAAAAATCAAATGTTTAATTATGGTGGCTTTCTAGCCACCATAACCTTATCTTTGTAAATTAGAGTATAGCATTTTTCAATTCCCTTCGCATATGTGCACTTATAATTCTACCTTATAAAGGCATTAATACATTACAGATTATACACACAAATATTATACTTGATACACGCCTTCATAATATCTTAAATTTTTATAGTTGCATAGTAGCTTCATAACAGTGCGTTTCTCTGCTTCAAAATTGCCGGTAAAAAAACCAACATCAAAGTGGTGTGTAAAGTCCATAATAACTGAATGTTCGGGAAATAACACACAAAGTTCGGAAATCCCCTGAAATGCTCCCTCTAATAGCATTTCCAATACACTTATGTTGCCTTCAACTTCAAGTTCAACACCACATTGGGACCGTCTGTGAATTTTACACTTTTTGAGAAAGTCACATATTTCTTCATAAATGTATTGGGTGCTATCTGTTATTATACCAGAGAATTGGTGAGTTTTATAAAATGGTGCTGCAATAAATTTGGATATGCGATTATGTTCTATGTATCCTATTATAAAATCTAGCACTTCCCTCATATCTGCATAAAATTCTCTTCTAGTTCCATCGTAGCCACAACCAGATTCATAGCCATGATCCCATTCATGACAATGATATATACCTACAAAGGGTGTACCATTCATCATATCCGGATATATATTAAATCCACACTCACAAGTTATCTTTTTCAATTCTTTAAGATACAATTTTCTCACTTCATTGATCCTCCAAAAACATTTCCATCTAGTCCTACATTTATATGACCAGTTCCTATCGGTGGATACATATCCCAATGAGGACCACCATGAGGTCTTTGCCCCTTGTGGCGTTTTGCCTTCCAACCAGTTTTGTTATGTGTGTATGTATCGCTGCCGTTATCCTTTGTGAATTCATCTGGGTGAGAGTCAGGAGTCTTTACTTTATTCCCATATTTTAATTTAGATGGCGGGATGGGTCGTTTAGCTGCGTATATACCCTGTGCCCTTCTAAGTTGGGCTTGAGCAACCCTTACTTGTACCACAACGTTTACTACAGCTGTTATTGGCGCAACAACTCCTGACAATGACCCGGATATGCCCCCTCCCACACCTCTTAATACAGATGATATCGCATTATTACCATTCCCATCAGCCATATTTATTGGGTTATTTAAACAATACGTATATAAGTTATATTCAAGAAGATCGCTGTTATCTAACAAAACACTACACTCGTCGGTACTAATGAAACGGCATATTTCAGGGTCATAATATCTAGCATTGAGATAGTAAAGCCCAGTTTCGCTGTCATAATAGTAGCCTCTGTACCTAATTGGATTAA
>CASPLG010000156.1 GCA_949422855.1 uncultured Eubacteriales bacterium
CTTTTTATTGCCCGCAACTATTCCTTCTGCGGGCATTTCGAGTTTTTTTCTTCGCAATCATCCACGCTGTCAGTAATCGTTGACATAATCTTATTCGCCGTGCCCGAAATCCCAATTTCCGTTAAGATTCTGCCTACTTGTTTACCGGTTATCGACTTTCTTTTTGCGTCGGTTTTCTCGTTTTCTATCTCGATGCCTTCATTGATGGCCTCGATCATGAAAAACTTCAACGCCTTAATATCCGGCTCTCCTTCGCGCTGAATCAGACTTGACCACGCTTCAATCGTTCCATATTTTTCTTGAATTGCTTCCATCACGTTAAGCGTAAACACCAGCGGGTAGCGCTCTGTCCCAGTTTCTAAATAATTTATTTTATTTAGCAAGGATTACTCGCCTCCTCCAGTCGCGGCCTGCACAAAGAAGCCCTCGAGTGCGGTATTTGCCTCTGATTCAGTATCGTAGACCTTGTACTTTTCCCAATTGCCGTCTTCATCTTCAAAAATTGTAGCCTCGACCGATGGAGTGGTAAACTCCAGGTTATCGCCCTTTGTTTTGGCGTCCGTCATGAAGGGCTTGAATTTATATTATTGGGAAACTATAATATTTCGTCCAGTAATTTTATATCCTTTTCCGTCGTAGCCCAGCTTGTAGCGAACCTAACTACAGTATGGCTTTCATCATATTTTTCCCAAAAACTGAAAGTAACCTTTTGGCCCAATTTTTCTATTAAATCATTCCCAAAATAATAAATTGTTGGTTTGTTGGAGTTTCCATATAAAATTTATACCCTTTATTTTTTAAAATATTTTTTAGTTTTTCGGACATTTTAATAGCATTTTCACTTATTTTAAAATACAAATTATCATCAAATAAGGTATCAAATTGGATTCCTATCAATCTCAATTTTGCTAATAACGCACCGTGCTGCTTTACAAGTGTAGTAAAGTGCCTTGGTGTGTTATTTTTAGTAAATACTAATGCTTCTCCACACAATGTTCCAATTTTTGTCCCCCCGATATAAAATATATCACAAAATTTTGCAGTATCACTTAAAGATAAATCCGCCTGTTTACTCATTAAAGCGTAACCTAAACGAGCACCATCCATGTACAGCGACATTTTGTATTTCGAGCAAATAGCCGATATTTGACCTAACTCATTTTTACTATATAAAGTGCCATATTCAGTTGGATGTGAAATATAAACCATTCCGGGGAAAACCATATGATCTCGATTATCATCATTATAAAAAGTTTCTAAGTAACCACTTAACTCTTTTACAATAATTTTACCATCATGAGAAGGGACTTCTAAAATTTTATGCCCAGTAGATTCAATAGCTCCAGCTTCATGAATATTTATATGCCCTGTTTTTGCTGAAATAACTCCTTCATGCCTATTAAGCATAGTACCAATAACTACTTTATTTGTCTGTGTCCCACCCATTAGAAAATGAATATCTGCACTTGGGCAATTACAAGCAGTTTTAATTTTATTTATCGCACTTTGGCAATAAGGGTCATTTCCATAC